>JAICLG010000239.1 GCA_025927515.1 Hyphomicrobium sp. | reverse complement strand
GCGGCTCTATTCATCATGCTGGCGCTGCCGGTCTCCGGCCCCGCACGGGCAGGCGAAGCCGCCGCCGAGAAGCCGCTGCCCGCGACCACCGAAGCCGCGCTCATCATGAAGGACATCGTCCCCGAAGCCCCGATTTATATCAGGGTCTTCAAGGAAGAATCCGAGCTTGAGATCTGGAAAGCGCGCCCCGACGGCCGCTATGCGCGCATCAAGACATTTCCGGTGTGCAACTGGGGCGGAACGCTCGGTCCGAAGCGCGTGAGAGGCGATAGCATGTCGCCCGAAGGGTTCTATCGCGTCACGCCCGAAGCGCTGAAGCCGGACAGCAAATATCATCTCGCATTCAACATCGGTTATCCGAACGCGCTCGATCGTGCGCTCGGCCGAACCGGCGCCTACATCATGGTCCACGGCGACTGCCGCAGCGTCGGCTGCTTCGCCATGTCGGACAAGCTGATCGAAGAAATCTATGCTTTCGTGCGCGATGCCATGGCTGCGGGCGAAACATCCGTCCCCGTGCACATCTTTCCGTTCCGCATGACAGCCGCGAACATGAAGCGCCACGCCGACAATCCGGCGCGCGACACGTGGGGCCCGCTGAAACAAGCCTACGACGACTTCGCCGAAACACGCGAACCGCCCAAGATCGGCATGTGCGGAAAGCGCTATGTCGTCAATGCGCTCACGCCCGTCGGCATGGACCCGAACGAACCGTGCCCCTCGTTGATCGGAAAACGCCTGGCGCCCCTATCGCCGCGCTTGGCCAAGAGACTCGTAAAAACCGACCCTGACCTCGAGGCCCAAGGCAAAAAGATGAAATCAATCCTGGAGGCAAACTCCAGCTCGGATTTGCTAACGAATTTCTCCTGGGGCACCACGACGGCGAGTATCAGCCCCCGAAAGAGCGGCCCGGCTCAGATGAGCAGCGACGCTGCGCTTGGCGCCGTCCGGCCGATCCTGAACCCTTAACGGGTTCATGGCTTACGATGTGCGTTTCGTCGGTTGCGGAAGCGGCCCTCCCCCGGCTATGCCTCGCCAACCGAAACACGCACAAAACAGAGAGACAACGATGCCCAAGGGATACGTCATCGCCCACGCCACCGTCACCGATCCCGAGAAGTGGGCGGCTTACGTGGCGAAATCGAAAGTCGCGCTCGACAAGTACGAAGGCAAACCGATCATCCGTGGCGGCCGCTCGGAAGTTGTGGAAGGCAACGGAACGACGCGCAACGTCGTGCTGGAATTTCCGAGCTACGAGCAGGCCCATGGCTACGCAACTTCTCCCGAATACGCCGAAGCCAAGGCGCTGCGCCAGGGCGCCGGATCGATCGACATTACGGTTGTCGAGGGCGTCTGACGTTCCTCTTGTCGTCCTCGGCGTCAGACCGGGGACGGCAACATTGAAAGTCTGAGGCCGCACCGACATGCCCCACTTTCCTGCGAGCGACGGACGCAAACCCTGGCGCGCGCTCGTGCTGACGCTTTTCCCTGAGGCCTTTCCAGGACCGCTCGGCGTGTCGCTTGCAGCGCAGGCGCGCGACGCCGGCATCTGGTCGCTCGATACGATTCAAATTCGCGATTTCGGCCTCGGCAAGCATCGCCAGGTTGACGACACGCCCGCAGGCGGCGGCGCCGGAATGGTGCTTCGCGCCGACGTGCTCGGAACGGCACTCGATCACGCGCAGAACCTGTCACCTGACGCGCCGCTGCTCTACCTCTCGCCGCGCGGAACGCCGCTGACACAAAGCCTCGCACGTGATCTTGCCGACGGCCCTGGCGTCACCTTGCTCGCCGGGCGCTTCGAAGGCATTGACGAGCGCGTGATCGCCGCGAAGAGCCTGAAGGAAATCTCCATAGGCGATTACGTCCTCGCGGGCGGCGAGGTCGCCGCGATGGTCCTGATCGAAGCCTGCGTGCGCCTGCTTCCCGGGGTTGTTGGCGCATCCGATAGCCTGACGAGCGAAAGCTTCGAAATCGGCATGCTCGAATATCCGCAATTTACGAAGCCTCGCGACTGGGAAGGCCGAACGATCCCGGATGTTCTGCTCTCGGGCGACCACAAAAAAATCGAGATCTGGCGGCGCGAGCAAGCCGAGCGGCTGACGGCTGATCGGCGTCCCGATCTCCTGCACACGCGTGCCCGAAAGCACAGGTAAAAACACTCCTGCACGAGCGCTTCGCCTTTGCATGGTCAGGATTTCCTGAGCAAATAGCGAACGAAGATTCGCGCTGCCCGCCGCAGAAACGCGCTTTGGTCGGGCGAAAGCGAAGAACGTCAACGTGCGCGTATGCCAACGGGACGGGTGATGGGAAATTTCAAAGGCATTTTGTTTGGAGTCCTGATGGGGTTAGCGATCGTGCAGCCCGCCCTCGCGGACCAGCCACAGCCTGCGGCCCCCGAAGCGACAGCGACCCCGGCAACACCCGCGCCGACCGAAACCACCCCCGCGTCCGAGACGACCGCTTCACCCGCTGCAACAACCGCAGCCCCAAACACGTCCGAAACAGCAGCCGCACCGTCGGCCACGCCGGACGATCCAGTGCTCGCCCTTGTGCGCACCAAGCTCGCGGCCGAGGAGCCCGCTAAAGACGAACACGCCCGCAATGACCAGATCGCCCTCACGGAATTCTACGCAACGCGTCACGGCAAAGGTCTTTGGGTGACGGCCTCCGGCATCAAGCCCGAAGCCAAAGCGTTGGCTGGCGAACTCGCCAATGCGAACTCTTACGGTCTCGACGCCACCGCCTTCAAAATCCCGAAGCTCGAGAACGGCACGCTGACCGCGACCGACACCGATTCACTTGCCGAAGCGGAAATTCAATATTCTGAAGCGGCGCTCCTTTACGCGCGCTATGCACGCGGCGGCCGCATACCCTATCCGAGCGAAATGCTGACGACGGAACTCGACCGTCGTCCGCAATGGATCGACCCGAAAACGGTGATCGAGGCGCTGGCCGCAACGCATGAGCCCGACGCCTATCTGCGCAGCCTGGAGCCGCAGCATCCGCAGTTCGAAAAGCTGCGTGCGATCTACGTCAAGATGCTACCGAACGACGGCAACCTCGCGAAGCTCAGCCCGGCCGCAAAACGTCTTCGCGCCAACATGGAAATGTGGCGCTGGATGTGGCTCAACATGGGCGATTTCTACGTCCTGAATAACATCCCCGAGTTCATGCAGTATGTCTACAAGGACGGCAAAATCATCCGCTCCGCGAAGATCGTCGCCGGTGAACTCGACAAGCAGACCACGATCTTCTCGCGGCCGCTGAAGTACGTCGTTCTGCGCCCGAAGTGGCGCGTTCCGGAAAGCATCATGGTCAACGAGCTTTGGCCGAGCTTGATCCGTGGCGGCAACATCATGACCCGGTACGGTCTCAAGATCGAAACCAAGGACGGCGTGCCGATCAATTGGCGCAACGTCAACTGGGCGAAAACCGACATCCGCAACTTCCTCGTGATACAGCCACCGGGTCCCAAAAGCGTGCTGGGTCGCGTCAAGTTCTCATTCCCGAGTCAGCACACGATTTTCATGCACGATACGCCGGATAAGTGGATGTTCCGTCCCGCGCAGCGCACCCTCAGTCACGGTTGTCTGCGCGTGCAAAATCCGATGAAGCTCGCGGAATTGATCCTGAAGGAAGATAAGGGCTGGGATGCCGCGAAGGTCATGGAACTCGACAGGAGCGGCCCGCTGAACAACAAGATTCCGATCACCAAGGAAATCCCGATCCATCTCGTCTATTTCACGGCTTGGGTCGACGATAACGGCAAGCTGAAGACATTCCGTGACGTCTACGGTCATGAAAAACGCGTGACGCTGGCGCTCGACGGCCAATGGTCGAAGATCAAGAAGGGCCACGATCATCTGGCGCCCGTTGAGCCCGACTTCAATCCAACGGCGATGGCAGACCGCGTACGCCAGCGGAATGAAGAGATTCCCCCCTCGGCTGACAAGAACGCCACGCTCGGCGACATCATCGACAACGCCTTGGGGCTGTGACAGCCCCAAGATCCGAACGATTGTTTTCGAACTAGCTCACTTTGCCGAACGATGGCACCGACGCGACATTGGCGATCGCACGACTGATTTGCGGGTAGATCGATGCCGCAATCGAGGCGTGTCGCACCCCAAGCTCAGCTCGAATATTCGTCTCATTATTCAAAAAATCTTCGACGATGCTGTCCCATCGGGGCGCATCGGGAAGCAGCGAATACTTTTGCTGCCCGTACATTTCTAAAATGCCGTCGTATTTGTGCGTCCAGCCGATCGCCAGACTTGGAACCCGTTGGGTGAGACCGTTTACGAGCCCATGAAATCGCGAAGACAACAGAAAGCGACTGTTTGCGATGAAGCGTTTCGCGTCATAACAATCCAGTGGCTCAACGAGCTTCGCTCGAAGAGGCGCAAGCACGTGCGCGAGTTCCGCGGCGATTCTGTTGTCGGCTGTCGCCGTATGTTTCAGAATTTCAATCGAACAACGATTTTTCTCGGAGATCAGTTTACAGATCTTCGAGATCAGATCGAAGTAGCGCGTTTTTGCAGTGTCGCCATATTTCTCTAGAATCTTGATGTTCGGAACAACGCAGATCCGATTTGCCGAGTACGACGTTTCACGCGCCTCGGAGAGCGCGCCCGTGTAATCACACAATGGCGCGACCCGCAAACTCGGTGCGAGCTTTTTGGCGTAGGCGAAAGATTCGGTAT
>JAICLG010000229.1 GCA_025927515.1 Hyphomicrobium sp. | reverse complement strand
CGCGCCAACTCCGATCATATCCTGGAGTTCAGCGATCATTTGCTCCGCTCCGAGCGGTTTGCCGAAAAACCGGCTTGATTCGGGTTTGTCACTCTCAGAGAGACCTATTTTTCCCGAAACAAGAACAATTTTAATGGACGGCCACCGCTTATGCACCGCATGGGCTAGCTTCAGGCCATCGATGCTGCCTGGCATCTGGATGTCGGTAAAGAGCAACGAGATATCGGATCTCGATTCGAGAATCTTGAGCGCATCGTCAGCGTTAACGGCCTCTACGGAATTGAACCCGGCGTCCTGAACGATATCGACTGCTCGCATTCGCAATACCATCTCGTCTTCGACGACGAGGACATTTGGAATGCGGTTGGTCAGGCCTGATGACATTTGGGTGCAGATCGTTGAAAAAGAGGTGTGGGTGGAGATATGTTGACGCGTCATTTTGTACGCGCTTGGCGTATTGTCGACGGCCGGAGCTTGCTCCTAGCTCCCGCGTTTATTTGCTCCTCGAGAACGTTGATTGCGTGAGAGAAGACAGTCGATTGCGTAAGACGGGCCCTGGGAGATCGGAGCTTTGTCTTCGCACCGGAGGTTGTGCTGATCCGTCTCCTGCAGCGGACGCAAACCTCACCGGTCCACAAACATGGCGTCGTTTCGTGTTCGCCAATTGTGATCCGAGAGCCACCGATAGTCTTGATCCGGCATAAGCGGGACTGTTTTAAGTGCGTCCTTCGATATCGGGAGGAAAAAGCTGTCCCGCTCCTGAGAGACCTTGAGAGATTGGATTGGTACGACGATGCTGTCTTTTCCAGGTGTAAAGAAACCACCTGAAGCGACGATCGCGTAGTCTTTGCGATCCTTGGTGCCAAAAACAATATTCCGGACCTCCCCGACAATCTTGTCGTCAGAGCTCCGAACTTCTGTCCCGATAATCTCATCCGCCCTCAAGCCGGGTGTCAGTTCATCAATCCGGATAAGCGGCTTCGCATTTTTTTCTCCGCGTTGCCCTCGTGACGCGGCATGTTGGACCTTGGGCTCGCTCGCAATCTGTTGCTCACTTGCAGCTTCCTCATCGTTGCCGCCAAGCGAACCCATGTTTGGTCCCGCGATGAATTCGCGGATGTTTTCGACGAGACGTTCGCATTCATCATCGTGTCCGTACGACCAAAGCGTGAAGGCGGCATCTCGCAGGCTCCGCAGATCGCGAACGGCCTGTCGATTTGCTGGCCCGCGGAAATGCGGATTGTGTAGGATCGCCTCTTCCAGCTTGGCGTCAGCGATGTGGCACTCCGCCATCGCTGTTGTGATGAAAGCCGTGCTTAGGAGCGCGGCCACAATCAGAGTCCTGGCAAGAAACACTATGCGATAGTCCTTATGATCGTTGTTAATTCCATCCACCACGGACGGCTAACGAGCCCGGGACAAGTTGAGAGCCTTTGCAGCGACAGGCCCGAATTGACGCAGCATCCAACAGCTATCGCAGCGCGATGATCCGAACTGCCGGGACGGCTCCTGACCGCCTGAGATCAAATAGACAACTGGGCTCGTAGTTTGGCCAGTTGGCTCGATTGCAAAGGATCTTCTGTGCGTGGACCAACGGAGTACCGACATTGGTGAGAGGCGAGACGGTTGGTTTCGCCTCGGCCGTTGGCCCGGCGGGCAACACAAAGACGACGAAGGCCGCCAGCAGGGCGGCGGCCGCGACCGTGGGGGTTGAATACGTGATGCTGAACTTGTCCGAAATGGATCGATACATGATGTCCCCTCCGCCCGTGTCCGCCTGCGGAGACAACCTGCGTGACGCAGAATAGTTCCAGTCACCCAAAATATAGTGGCAAGTAAAAATCAACGAATACAGAAAAAACGGCGATTTATTGCAGGTATCACTGGCGAAATAGTCCGGCTCGTTTCCTAATACGTCCCCGCAAGGAACAATATCCCTCTCTAATACTTGTCATGATCACAAGGGGGCTTCCAATGATCATCCGAAAATCCGTACTCGCCTGGGCCGGTTGCGTAAGCGCTGTGTGCTGGGCGGGAGCCGCCGCGGCGTCTCCTGTGTCCCTCTCATATTCGAGCAGCGCGCCCCCGGTAATTGCCGCCGTGACGCAAGACCGCGCTCCAGCTGACGAGAGCGAAATGGATGGGGGCCTTGCACCTAATCTCAAGCGCCAAGTCGTGGACTACGTGACGCCAGTCGCCACCGGCACGATCATCATCGATACTGCCGAAACCTACCTTTACTACGTCCTCGGTAACGGCAAGGCGATCCGCTACGGCATCGGCGTCGGACGCGAGGGTTTCACTTGGTCTGGCGCACAGACGGTGACCCGGATGGCCGAGTGGCCCGACTGGACGCCGCCGCGAGAGATGATAGACCGCCAGCCTTACCTTCCCCGTTGGGTGGCGGGAGGCGAAGGCAATCCGCTCGGCGCCCGCGCCATATATCTCGGCAACACCGTTTACCGGATTCACGGTACGAATGCGCCGGAAACAATTGGAACTAAAGTTTCCAGCGGCTGCATTCGACTAACGAACGCAGATGTGGCTGATCTCTACCGTCACGTCACGGTTGGCACCAAGATTATCGTGCTTCCTGTTTACGTTGCAGCAACCGCCACGGCTTTGCCGAACGATCTTACTTCGCAGTGATGAGTATTGCGGCGCGGACGTCCAATTTAGGGGAAAATCAAGATGTCGTTTTCGTCAGTATTCCGTACGAGCCTTATTGCTGTCATGGCGATTGCTGGCGCCAGTGTATCTTCGACAGCGAAGGCAGATAGCGGCATCGTCCGGATATCAGTATTGAAGGGCGGCTGGATTATCGGCGGCTCCGGCGGATCCGGCACGCTGACCTTTCAGGGACGTCGATATCCGCTATCGATCGGCGGGTTGAGCTACGGCTTCGTCTTTGGCGGATCTCAGACCTACTTGACAGGGCGGGTCACTAACATTCGCAACGCTTCTGACATTGCGGGCGTCTATGGGGCTGCCGGCGCCGGTGGTGTAGTCGGAGGTGGGGCGCGTGCGATCGTTATGCGCAACGAAAAGGGCGCGATCCTGCAGTTGAGCGGCAAGCAGACGGGATTAATGTTGAATGCCGACCTGAGCGGCATGGCAGTCTCGTTGCGTTAGGCGACTCGGTTCCTGGCCTGGCCACTGGACTTAATGCTCTCGAGAAACGAAATAATATCCGCCGCGATTTTGGCAGCTAACGAGCGACGAATGGGCCGTTACAAAGACTACGACCGGGAATCCAGGCGCGACGACTTTGGCAATGACCAAAGGTCCGACAACCCCACCACCAGAAGTCGGATGGGTCAATTGAATTCGGGCGCCTACCAGGCGCCAGAACCTGTGGATGCTGTTGTTAAATGGTTCAACGCTGAGAAGGGCTTCGGATTTGTCGAGGTGGTCGGCGGCTCTGAAGCCTTCATGCATATACGTCAGTTGGAAGTCTTAGGCCATCGGGATGTGCCGGAGGGTGCGCGGGTCAAAGTCCGAATCAGGCAAGGTCAGAAGGGTCCTGAGGTCTCGGAGATCGTGGAGGTGATGTCCAGCTCCGTCGTGGCGGGAAGTTCAGTGTGGCGACACGGGGCTGCTCCATCGCAGGTCACAGGTCTGGTCGCTGAATGTATGGGGACGGTGAAAGTATACAAATCCGACAAGGGATTCGGCTTCGTGGGGCAGGACGGCGGAGGGAAGGACGTCTTCGTTCATGCTACGGCACTCGCACGCGCCGGACTCAGTGGGCTGGTTGAAGGCCAGCGTGTGCGGATGCGAATCGGCCAAGGCCAAAAGGGGTTAGAAGCTCAGACCATCGAACTTCTAGACTGATGATGCCATCTACAGTCCTATGAGCAGGGTCGAGCCAGAAATCTTTGACTGCCCTGCGATGGAATACGAAGGCGCTATGTGGCTAGTCCCGCGATGGCTTCCAATGTCAGAGGAGGGATGTGTGATGCCGGAGCGAATAATCCGATTGGATCAATTCGCGCATCAAAGCTCGCGCAAACGGAGGATCCCGCAGATTACGTGATAAACGTTCCGGTATCGAAGATACTATTTCGAGGCCCTAGTTTGGACGAGTTGAAATCACAATTCGTCGTTTTACCTCGGCCGGGAATCAGGGTTCGACTGGACGGCATCATACACTAATTGGGGTCGGAGAGGTGTCAAAAGTTCTCGGTAGATACGGGATACCCTTCGACAGGCGCCCGGTGCGCCCACGGCATTTGGCTCGTTATAGGAGCATCTACTCCGCGGTCCTGACCAAGTCGGTCCTCGGCACGGAGAAAAAGCACGCTTTCTCTTCCAAGAACGAAATTCGGGCGTAGGAACATTCTGACTGCGGTGCGGTTATTACAGGCGTTCTTCCGGAGGTTGGTACGGCGTTCCAAGAGCTCCGTGTATGGCCGACACCGTTGACTGACGCGATCCAGAATTGGCGCCATAATGCCCTCCGAATCGCGGTTGTCGTCGCAGTCCGCCTCCAATGTCATCGTAGATCCCCAGCAGGAGCTTCCATACCGTCGCCGCCAACAGGCTCTCCTTCGTGAGTTTGGGACAGCTGCATTACAAACCCGCGACTTCCGGCACATTCTTCAGCAAGCTGCGGAGCTGAGTGCTCGCGGGCTAGAGTGCTCATTCGCCAAGGTTCTGGAATATCTCCCCAATGAAAATTGCCTGCTCGTGCGCGCAGGTATTGGCTGGCCCGCTGGGACACTGGACCATGTCTCGCTCGGCGCGGACATCGAATCTCCCGCGGGCTTCGCCTTTCAAACGGGGCAGTCTGTTATCTCCAATCACTTGCAGAAAGAGACGCGTTTCCGCACCCCGCAGCTTTTAGCCGAACATGGCATCAAACGTGCCATCAACGTGCTCGTCAGGCGTGGCGGCGAGGGGGATACGCCCTTCGG
>JAICLG010000165.1 GCA_025927515.1 Hyphomicrobium sp. | reverse complement strand
TACGCGCAGACCTTCACCGCCGAAGAAATGAAAACGGTCGCGGATTTCTATCGCTCCGGCGCGGGCGCGAAGTTCATCGCCAAGACACCCGAGCTGATGCAGAAGGGTGCAGCCATCGGCATGAAGTACAGCGAGAAAATCGCTGACGAGATGAAGGCGGCATCGCCACCGCCAGCGCCCGAGCAGAAATAGCAAGAGCCTCATTCGCATGCCTGAATTCGACTACGACCTCTTCGTCATCGGTGCGGGATCGGGCGGTGTACGCGCAGCGCGCATTGCGGCGAGTCACGGAGCACGCGTCGCAATTGCCGAAGAATATCGCGTCGGCGGCACGTGCGTTATTCGCGGTTGCGTTCCGAAAAAACTTCTCGTCTATGCGAGCCGCTTTACCGACGAGTTCGAGGATGCCGCGGGCTTCGGCTGGACGCTTGAGGATCCCAAGTTCGATTGGCCGTCACTGATCGCCTCGAAAGACAAAGAGATTGCACGCCTTGAAGCTGCTTATCGCGCGACGCTGAGCAAATTCAGCGTCGAGCTCTTCGCGGAACGCGCAACACTCGGCGGGCCGAATGAAATTCGCCTGCAGAAATCTGGCCGCACGATTTCCGCTAAGACGATCCTTGTCGCGACAGGCGGACACCCCAACGTCGACCCGAAGCTGCCAGGCATCGAGCACACCATCACCTCGAATGAAGCCTTCCACCTGAAGGAAATGCCTCGCCGCATCGTCGTCGCGGGCGGCGGCTACATCGCCGTCGAATTCGCATCGATCTTCAATGGGCTCGGCGCCGACGTGACGCTGATCTATCGCGGCGGTAAAATTCTTCGTGGCTTCGACGAGGATTTGCGCGATGCCCTCACTGCAGCGATGACAAAACGGGGCGTTCGCATCGTCACGAGCCAGGTCTTCACACGAATTGAGAAGACCGGAACGGGCCTCATCGGCCATCTGACCAGTGGCGAAACATTGAACGCCGATACGATTATGTTCGCGATCGGCCGCTCTCCTAATACAGCGGGGCTCGGGCTCGAAGCCGCCGATGTAAAGCTCGACGGCGAGGGCGCGGTCGTCGTGGACGGGAATTCGCAAACGACGGCTCCTTCGGTTTACGCCGTGGGCGATGTCACCAATCGCGTGAACCTGACACCTGTTGCCATTCGCGAAGGACACGCGTTCGCCGACACTGTCTTCGGCAATAAGCCGTGGAGTGTCGATTATTCGACGATTCCGACCGCAGTCTTCTCGACGCCGGAAATCGGAACCGTCGGGTTCTCGGAATCTGAAGCCCGCACCCAGTTCGGCGAAATCGATGTCTACAAAGTCAGCTTCCGGCCGATGAAGGCGATCCTCGCCGGTCGCGACGAGCGCATGTTGATGAAGTTGGTCGTAGAGACCGCCACCAGTCGTGTGGCGGGAGTGCACGTCGTCGGTCCGGATGCCGCCGAAATTATCCAGATGGCCGCCGTCGCCATCCGCATGGGCGCCAAGAAAGCCGATTTCGATCAGACCATCGCACTGCATCCATCGGCCGCGGAAGAACTCGTGACTCTGCGCGAGAAATGGGTCGCACCCGGCGAGGCGGCTGGTTGATTGCCAAACGGCGGCGCTCTAAGGCTTGCGCCACGAAATTCGGGCGAGAGGGCGAGAATGACACGTCTCAGCGGAAAAGTGGCGATCGTTACTGGTTCAGGCGGCGGGATAGGGCAGGCGATCGCACGGCGTTTCGCGGCCGAGGGGGCGCACGTTTGGGTCACCGATATCAACGGCGAGACGGCGGAAGAGACGGTTCGCGGCATCAAAGCCAAGGGCGGCGCCGCGACGGCCATGCTCGTGGACGTCTCCAAGGGACAGGATCTGACGGCGCTCGTTCGTAGCGTCGAGGCCGCGCACGGACGAGCCGATGTTCTCGTCAACAATGCGGGCATTCTCGTCAGGGGCGAGGTGCGTCAGCTTTCGGACGCGGACTGGACGAAGCTGCGCGAAGTCAATCTCGACGCGATCCTGAGGCTCTCCCGCGACGCCCTTCCTTTGTTGCGCAAGTCGCAATCTCCGGCGATCATCAACATTTCTTCGATCATGGCGCATCGCGGCCTGCGCCCGCTCGCGGCCTACACGGCGACGAAAGGCGCGATCACGGCTCTGACGAAGGGCCTCGCCGTCGAATACGCTCCTTTCAACATTCGCGTGAACTCGATTGCGCCGGGATACGTCGAGACCGGAATAACCGACCGGCTGCTGAAATTACCGCCGGTCAAGCAAGCCCTGATCGACAAGACGCCGATGGGCCGGCTTGGCCGACCCGAGGATCTGGTCGGGGCGGCGGTCTTTTTTGCGTCCGATGACAGCCTATATTGCACCGGTTCGGAACTGGCCGTCGACGGCGGTATGGGGGCTGGACTTTAGTCGGCCGTTTGCCCGGCAAGGCTAGCTGGCGCAGAGACGTAATATCTCTTATAAGCCGGATAAATCGACGCAGAACGGAGCTGGACGGCGCACCGGAACGTGCGGTCGCAGGCCCGTTCTCCAGGAGTATAAGATGGCATCCGCCACGCAGACAGAGAAGTGGGCGCCGGACAGCTGGCGCTCGAAGCCGATCGTGCAGGTCCCGGAATACCCAGCGGCGAAGGCGCTGCACGACGTGGAAGAGCGTCTCTCGACGTTCCCGCCGCTCGTTTTCGCCGGCGAAGCACGCGAGCTGAAGAAGCAACTCGCGACGATCGCCTCGGGAAGCGGTTTTCTGCTTCAGGGCGGTGACTGTGCCGAAAGCTTCGTCGAGCATAGGGCCGACAACATCCGCGACTTCTTCCGCGTCTTTCTCCAGATGGCGGTCGTTCTGACCTATGCCGGCGGCGAGCCCGTCGTCAAAGTCGGCCGCATTGCCGGCCAGTTCGCCAAGCCGCGTTCCTCGCCGACCGAAAAGAAAGATGGCAAGGAGCTGCCGAGCTATCGCGGCGACATCATCAACGGACCGGAGTTCACGCCTGAAGCCCGCATTCCCGATCCTGCCCGCCAGTTGGAGGCGTACCGGCAGTCGGCGGCGACGCTCAATCTCATCCGCGCATTCGCGACCGGCGGCTACGCGGATCTGGAACGCGTGCATCAGTGGAACATGGGCTTCGTAAAGGATAGCCCGCAAGGTCATCGCTACCAGGAGCTTGCCGACCGCATCGCCGAAACGCTGCAGTTCATGCGCGCCTGTGGCATCACCTCGGAAAATACCCCGCAACTTCGCACGACGAGCTTCTACACGAGTCATGAAGCGCTGCTCCTTGGTTACGAGGAGGCGTTGACCCGCAAGGATTCGACAAGCGGTGACTGGTACGCGACGAGCGGACATATGATCTGGGTCGGCGATCGGACGCGCCAGCCGGATCACGCCCACATCGAGTACTGCCGCGGCATCAAAAATCCGATCGGTCTCAAATGCGGGCCGTCGCTTGATCCCGACGGGCTGTTGCGCTTGATCGATATGCTCAATCCGAAGGACGAGCCGGGCCGGCTGACGCTGATCTGCCGTTTCGGCTTCGATAAGGTCGAAGCGCATCTTCCGAAACTCATCCGCGCCGTGAAGAAGGCCGGGCGCTCTGTGATCTGGTCGTGCGATCCGATGCACGGCAACACGATCTCGGCCGCCACGGGCTACAAGACTCGGCCCTTCGATCGCATTCTCAAGGAAAGCCTGTCGTTTTTCGAAGTGCACCGCGCCGAAGGAACCCACGCCGGTGGTATCCACGTCGAGATGACGGGGCAGAACGTGACCGAATGCACGGGTGGCGCCACGGCGATTTCCGAGCAGGATCTGTCGGACCGCTATCATACGCACTGCGATCCGCGGCTTAACGCTGATCAGGCGCTGGAACTCGCATTTTTGGTTGCCGAGCAGCTCAAGAAGGAACGCGCGGCTGACGCGCGTCCCGAGCCGAGGACGCTGATCGCATAAGGTAAGCCGCCGGACATCGGTGTGCCTCAGGCGGCGTCGGGCACCGCAGAACCGGAGTGCCGGGCATGGTGTGTCGTATCGTGTTGGTGTTCGCGTTTGTCGTTCAGGTTTCGGCCGTCATGGCCGCGGACCTCCGAACGGTGGTCCCGCAGCAAGTCCATGATCCTGGCATCTGCTGGGATCCTGACGTCGAGTTCCCGGTACCCTGCGACGATGACGACGATTGAGGCCGTTAGCCCACGATCAGCGGCGCGCTGGACCGCGCCAATGGCGCGCTCTAAATACTTTTCATGATCGCACCAACATCGCTGAAGATCGCGCTGGCTCAGCTCAATCCTGTCGTCGGCAATCTCAAGGGCAACGCCAACCGGGCTGCAGAGGCGCACGCACGCGCCAAAGCGCTGGGCGCCGACGTCATCGTCTTTCCAGAGCTATTCCTCAACGGCTACCCGCCGGAAGATCTCGTGCTGAAACCGGCGTTTCAGGATGCGACGCGTATCGAGCTTGAAAGCCTCGCAGCCCGATGCGCCGACGGCCCGGCGATGCTGATCGGTGCGATCTGGCGCGTCGAAGGCAAGGTCTTCAACGCCGTTGCGCTCCTCGATCGCGGGCGCATCGAGACGGTCACGTTGAAAGTCGATTTGCCGAATTACGGCGTCTTCGATGAAAAGCGCGTGTTCGCGACCGGACCAATGCCGGGTCCACTGAATGTCCGCGGCGTTCGCATCGGCGTGCCGATCTGCGAAGACATCTGGGGCCCGGAGGTCGTCGAGACGCTCGCCGAGCCCGGCGCCGAGCTGCTCGTTTCACCGAACGGCTCGCCGTTCGATTGGCCAAAGCGAGATATCCGGACGAACATCGCAGTGGCACGCGTGACGGAATGCGGTTTGCCGCTCGTCTATCTCAATCAGATCGGCGGTCAGGACGAACTCGTATTTGACGGTGCGTCGTTCGTCTTGAACAGCGACCGCAGCTTGGCGGCGCAGCTTCCGGCGTGGCGGGAAGCGCTCGTGATGACCGAATGGCAGCGAACCGCATCGGGCTGGTCATGCAACAGGGGTGAGGTCGCGAAGCTCACCGAAGGTCCAGCCGCCATCTACGAAGCCTGCGTTCTGGGGCTGAAGGATTACGTTGAAAAGAACGCCTTTCCGGGCGTCGTGCTAGGGCTCTCGGGCGGTATCGACTCCGCGCTCGTCGCGGCGATGTCTGTCGATGCGCTCGGACCGGAGCGCGTTCATGCCGTCATGCTGCCGTCGAAATTCACGTCCGACGAGAGCCTCGCGGATGCTGCCGCATGCGTCAAGGCACTCGGCATTCGCTACGATAAGGTTTCGATCGAGCCTGCCGTCGCGGGCGTCACCTGGGGACTGAAAGATCTCTTCGCCGGCACCGAGCCGGGCGTCACGGAGGAAAATCTTCAGAGCCGCGTGCGCGGCACGATCCTGATGGCGATCTCCAACAAGTTCGGCGCCATGCTCGTAACGACCGGCAACAAGAGCGAGATGTCCGTGGGCTACGCGACGCTCTACGGCGACATGAACGGCGGCTTCAACCCGATCAAGGATCTTTACAAGACGCAGGTCTACGCGCTGTCACGCTGGCGCAATGAGCATACGCCCGAGGGCGGTCTTGGCCCACACGCGGTTGTCGTTCCCGAGCGCATTCTGACCAAAGCGCCGACGGCGGAGCTGCGCGCCAACCAGACCGACCAGGATTCTCTTCCACCCTATGACGCGCTGGACGACATTCTCGTCAGTCTCGTCGAGAAGGAAATGCCGATCGCCTCGGTGATTGCACGCGGCCATGCGCCGGACACCGTCAAAAAGGTCGAGCGGCTTCTCTATCTCGCCGAGTACAAGCGGCGGCAGGCCGCGCCGGGCGTCAAGATTTCCGCACGGAATTTCGGTCGCGACCGGCGATATCCGATCACCAACGCGTTCCGCGAGGACGTGCTTCCCGCGTCAACGTCCGATCCGAAGGCGGTGAAATAGGCAACGCCGGGCTTGCCATGGCGCCGACCCCATGTACGCTGCAACGCCTTTAACGATTGAGAATGCCAGATGACTCCGCGCGTCCGCTTTGCACCGAGCCCGACCGGGCGACTTCATATCGGCAATATACGAACCGCGGCGCTGAACTGGCTCTACGCCAGGAAGCACGGCGGCACGTTTCTGCTGCGCCTCGACGACACCGACATCGCGCGATCGACGGACGAATTTGCGCAAGCGATCAGGGATGATCTCACATGGCTTGGGCTGACGTGGAACGACGAACTGCGCCAGCAGGACAGGATCGCACGCTACGAAGCGGTTGCCGCGGATTTGAAAGCCAAAGGCATGCTCTATCCAGCCTTCGAGACGGAGGAAGAGCTCGATAGGCGACGCAAGCGCCAACTCGCCATGCATCGTCCGCCCATCTACGACCGCGCCGCGCTGAAACTATCAGAAGCCGACATCGCGGCCAAATTAGCGGCGGGCGAGAAACCGCACTGGCGATTTCGCCTCCCGAACACTGGAGAGGGCCGGGGCCTTGCTCCGCAACCGACGCTCGTCTCATGGAATGACCTGATCCGCGGCGATCAGACGGTCGATCTCGGATCGCTCTCCGACCCCGTTCTCATCCGCGCCGACGGAACGTTCCTTTACACGTTGACCAGTGTCGTCGATGACATCGACACCGGCATCACGCACATCGTGCGCGGCGAGGATCACGTCACGAATACCGGCGTGCAGTTGGCATTGTTCGAAGCCGCAGGCGCCACGCCGCCCGCATTCGGCCATCACTCACTGCTCATCGGTGCCGATGGACATGCATTATCGAAACGCTTGGGCGCGCTTTCGGTGCAGAGCTTCCGTGACGAAGGCATCGAGCCGATGGCGGTTCTCTGCCATGCTGCGCTCGTTGGAACGTCTGAC
>JAICLG010000145.1 GCA_025927515.1 Hyphomicrobium sp. | reverse complement strand
TTTCCACCCTGCAGACTCAGCCGCCGATGGTCGCGGATGAATTGCGCCGGCAGGCCGATCAGTTCATCGACCTTGCGGACCTGGAGGATCAGATCGGGCGCAGCCAGAACGCTCGCGCTCCCCGTGAAAGTGGACGCAGCTATCAAGGACAGAGCCGCGGACAGGTTCAATCGCCGCGCGACTCGACGTATTTCGGGGACGACGACCTCGCCGAAGAAGAGGTCTAAGCGACCTCCCTTCGGAAGGCATCGATCCATGACAGCCGAGCTGACGGGTGAAGTTTTCGGCCCTGAGGCTCCTATCAAGTGTCAGCGCTGCCCGCGTCTCGTCGCCTATCGCGCGGAGAACGAAGCCAAAGAGCCGTCATGGTTCAACGGCGCGGTACCATCCTTCGGCAATGAGCATGCACGGCTTCTCATCGTCGGGCTCGCACCCGGACGCAATGGCGCCAACCGCACGGGCCGTCCCTTTACCGGTGACTATGCCGGGGATCTTCTGTACAAGACGCTTCTCACCTACCGCTTTGCCCGAGGCACCTATCAAGCGCGCCCCGATGACGGATTGCAGCTTGTAGACTGCATGATCACAAACGCGGTCCGCTGCGTTCCACCCGAAAACAAACCGGAACCGAAAGAGATCGCGACGTGCCGCCCGTATTTCCAATCGCGGCTCGGCCATCTCTCACGGCTGGAGGTCATTCTCGCCCTCGGGCGCATCGCCCACGACCAGACGCTGACGACACTGGGAAAGCGCAAAGCGTTGTTTCCGTTCGCGCACGGCGCGCGTCACGACATCGGCGCCGGCGTCGTCCTTTTCGATAGCTTCCATTGCTCGCGCTACAATACGAACACCGGCCGCCTCACGACCGCGATGTTCCACAGCGTTTTCGACGCTATCCGGCGCGAGCTTCCCTGAGCGATTGCAACAATTCGCGCGCGTGCGTCGCCGCCGAACGAACGGGATAAACGACGCGGTAGATGGTTCCGTTGCGCACAATCATCGTCAAACGTTTCAGATACGTGACGCCGCCCGTCTCGAAACGCGGAAGCTTCAGAGCGTCGGCGAATGCCAACGTCTCGTCGCTCAGCAGAAGATAAGGAATGCCGGCGCGTACGGAGAACGCCTGCTGCGCCGCCGAAGATTGCCCGCTCACACCGAAAACGTCGTAGCCCAAAAGCTCGAATTCCGCATGGAGGTCGCGGAAGCCTTCCGCTTCCGGCGTCGAACCATGCGCGCCGGGAATCACATCCCAATCGGGCGGGTTTTCGACGCCTGGCGTGCCCGTCATCGGATAGACGAATATCACTGCGCGCTCTTGATGACGGGCCAGATTGACATCGGCGCCACGGCTCGCAGGCAGCGCCACATCCGGCAAACGCGTACCAGCAATCAGATGCTTCGCAGCGCCATCATCGACGGGACCGGGAAAGTCGAGACCGGCGGAAGAACGTCCTTCAGTGGTCACGACACTCAACCTCTTTCACGCAGGAGCCGGGCTTTCTGGCGGTTCCAGTCGCGTTTCGCTGCGTCCTGGCGCTTGTCGGACTGGTTCTTACCCTGCGCGAGACCGACCTTCACCTTCGCCCGGCCTTTTGCATTGAAGTAGAGTTCCAACGGCACAAGCGTCATGCCTTTGCGCTCGACGGCGATCGCGATCTTGTGGATCTCGCTCGCGTGCATGAGAAGGCGGCGCTTGCGGCGCGGCTCATGCGGGAAGAGCGCCGCGCCGGGATATTCCGCGATGTAGCTGTTGATCAGCCAAATGCCTTGATCTTCGACCGACGCATAGCTTTCGGCGATGTTCGACTGGCCGCGGCGTAGCGACTTCACTTCCGAACCGAGAAGCTCGATACCTGCTTCCCAGCTGTCGGTGATGAAATACTCGTGCCGCGCCTTTCGGTTCTCGGCGACGAGCGTGCTGCCGTCGTCCCGCTTGGAGGACATAGCTCAACGCACTCCGAGGGGATTCACTCGGCGGCCTTGGCGCCGATGAGATCGAGCTGGTGCAGGACCCGATCGACGGCCTTGCGTGAGGCTTCCGAAATCGGAGTCATCGGCAGGCGCATATCGGCCGTTCCAAATCCCAATCTGGAGACAGCATATTTTACCGGCCCGGGATTGCTCTCTATGAAAAGAACCTCGTGCAGCGGCATCAAACGATCCTGCAGTGCCAGCGCCGTTTTGAAATCTCCGGCAAGGCAGGCGTTCTGGAATTCCGCACAGAGGCGCGGCACGACATTTGAAGCAACCGAGATGCAGCCCGAACCACCATGCGCCATGAAGCCCAGTGCGGTCGCATCCTCCCCGGACAACTGGCAGAAATCAGGACCGAGCACTGCACGCGTCTGCGACGGCCGAGCGAGATTTGCCGTCGCATCCTTTACGCCGACGACGTTCTTCAGCTCATAGCAGCGGGCCATCGTCTGCACGGACATGTCCACGACTGAGCGGCCAGGAATGTTGTAAATAACAAGCGGAATGCCGATTGAATCGTTGATCGCCTTGACGTGCTGATAAAGCCCCTCCTGCGTGGGCTTGTTGTAATACGGCGTCACGATCAGAACGGCGTCGGCGCCGATCTCTTCGGCATACTGCGACAGCTCGACGGCCTCGTCGGTCGAGTTGGAACCCGTTCCGGCAATGACCGGCACGCGCTTCTTCGCGGTGGCGACGCAGAGTTCGATGACGCGCTTGTGCTCGTCGAAATCGAGGGTCGGGCTCTCGCCGGTCGTTCCGACCGGAACAAGGCCGTGCGTTCCTTCCGCAATCTGCCATTCGATAAAGCGCGTGTAGGCTGCTTCATCGACCTTGCCATTCCTGAACGGCGTGATGAGCGCCGTAATCGAACCTTTAAACATGCCTAGGCCTTGGTTTTTGTCCGGATGGGAGCTGTCCATAGGACCGGATGGTCTCGGTTGTAGACATCAACAGATGAAGCTTGTCCTAAGGTGTGGTCGGCACGAAACACGGTCTTGCCGCACTGACATGCCACCTCGTCCGGCCTAATTGCTTGCATCAGCGGCCGTACCGCCGCTTAATGCGGCCGAACGATCATTTTAGACGCAAGCGTGGGCGACATTAGGCGCTCGTTAAGCCCGCTGCAAGATCGTGTGGCTTTGCATCCCACCGAATGAGAAACGATGCCTCGAAATCTCCTTGCGGCAACGCCAAATCTCTTTCGTACCGGCGTCTTAGGACGGCACTGGGCATGGTTGCTGGCGGCTTGCCTGATGGCCGCTGTTTCACCTGCATTCGCCGACTCACCCCTCCGGGAAGTACCCGCCCCCCACCCCCTGCGCGCGGAACAGAAGCAGCTTGAAAAGCTCAGCGTGGCTCTGGCGCCACTCTTATCCGCCGAGCCATCCGCCGCCGATGTGAAACATCTCAACGAGGCGGTTGCGGCGGTCCGCGCCCAGGACCTCGGCCGCTTCAATGATGCTCGCGACGGAATTTCAGATCCTGTCGGCCGGAAGCTCGCTGATTGGATCCGACTGCGCGCCGGACTTGGAAACGCGCCGGAGTACGAGGCCTTTCTGAGAGACAATCCTCTCTGGCCGTCCCGTGCTGTCATGAACAGCCGGCTGGAGGAAGCGCTGTTCGTTGCCGGCGGCTCATCAAGCGCCATCAAAAGCCATTTCGCGAATTCGCCGCCGCAGACCGGCGCCGGGTATGCCGCTCTTGCCTCGGCTTATCTGGCTGAAGGCAACACGGAGAAAGCCCGATCGCTCGCCGCCAAAGCCTGGCGGGAAATGACGATCCCGGAAAAGCTGGAGACGGGTTTCCTCGCTCGGTTCGGCAAACTTCTTACGCCCGCCGATCACAAATGGCGCTTCGATCGATTGGTGACGGATGATGTCCGTTACGCCGGAAATCGTGCCGAGCGCGTCGCCTTTGCGCGCCGCGTTATTCCACTTCTGCCGAAGTCCGAACAGAAAAAAGCGACGGCCCGCCTCGCCGTCTTCGACAAAGCGAAGAACGCTCACGCGTTGATGAGCGCCCTGTCAGCGCATGGAAAAGGCGACACCGGCCTTATCTTCCATCGTGAGCAGATGCTGCGCAGAGCGGGAAAGATCGAGGAAGCCTCGGAACTCATTCTTTCCGTACCGCCAGATCCGAAAAAGATCGCCGACCTCGATGAATGGTGGGCGGAGCGCCGTGAGCTTGCCTACGGTGCGCTTAAGCTCGGCAAGATGAAGCTTGCGTACAATCTCGTGAAGAATGCGGGACCGCTGACGGTCAATCCGCTCAAGGAACAGACGTTCATGGCGGGCTGGATTGCCTTTCGCTATCTGGACAATCTCAGCGCGGCCGAAAAACACTTCGCGGATATGGCTGCAGCTGCTGATGGACCGTTGAGCCACTCCAAGGCTGAATACTGGCTTGGCCGCGTCGCCGCGGCGCGCGGAAACAAAGCCGCCGCCATGAAGCATTACCGCCGGGCCGCACAAAATCCGGACACCTTCCACGGCCTGCTCGCGATGCAGATGCTTCAGCCCAATCGGACGTCGCTTGAAATAACGCCGCCCGCATACCCGACTGCAAGTCAGATCAAAAACTTTATATCGCTCGATGCATCGAAAGCCCTGGTCCTGGCGGCGAAGGCCAAGCTGTCGCGACTTTACACGCGGAGCTTCCTTGTTGCGTTACATGCGGCCCTGCCGAGCGAGGCCGAAGCCGGCATGGTGGCGTATGTGGCTCAGGAGTTGGGCGATCCCCAGATGTCGCTGCGCATTGGAAAAGTTGCGGTTGCCAAGGGGCAGAACCTGCTGACCTATGCCTATCCGGTGAGTTCCTTCCCCTCGTACAAACCTTTGCGCAATCCGCCGGAGCTGGCGCTGCTCCTGGGCCTTGCGCGGCAGGAAACAGAGTTCGATTCAGGGATCGTCTCGGGCGCCGGCGCCAAAGGCCTTTTGCAGATCATGCCGGGAACGGCGCGCCACGTCTGCCACGATTACAAAATTACGTGCCATCTCTCGCGCCTTGTCTCAGACAAGCGGTACAACGTCACCTTGGCGTCGGCATATATTGCGGACCGAATGGATGATTTCGGCGGCTCGTATGTCCTGGGGCTTGCCGGATATAATGCCGGCCCTGGGCGCGCCCGGCAGTGGATCAAAGAAAACGGCGATCCGCGGGATCCAAATGTGGACGTTATCGACTGGATCGAACGCATTCCGATCCGCGAGACGCGCGATTACGTGACAAAAGTCCTGACCAACATACAAATCTATCGCGCACGCCTCGGCGATACGAAGAACGCCCTTCGCCTGCAGCAGGATCTTGTCCGTGCGCGAAGCGGAGGCGATCTGAGCGGCCGAAGCCACAATGAAACACGTGCGATGACGGGCGGCGATAACGACGGGTGATCGCCTCAAGCGCCACTGAAGGTTGGGCATATGACTGCAGAGACGGCATATGAAGACATCTACTTCACGAGCCGCGACGGGCTGCGCCTTTACGGCCGTCATTATCGGCCCATCGTTTCGAGCGGCGCGCGCCCCGTTTTATGCCTTGCGGGGCTGACCAGAAACAGCCGGGACTTTCACGCGATCGCGCTCGCGTTAAGCCGGAGCAGTACGCCGTCGCGGGACGTTTTCACGCTCGATACGCGGGGCCGGGGCTTCTCGGAGTGGGATAAGAACTGGAAGAACTACACCCTCCCGATCGAGATGCAGGATGTCATCGACTTCATGATAATGCTGGGCCTCAGAGAAACCGGCATCATCGGGACATCGCGCGGCGGCCTCATTACGATGGTACTCGCCGCGGTGCAGCCGTCGCTCGTCGGTCCGGTTGTGCTGAATGATATCGGCCCCGTCATCGACATGGACGGATTGGCGCGGATCGCGGGTTATGTCGGCCGAATTCCACTGCCAAAGAGCTGGGCTGACGCGACACGGATCGTGCGCGATCTCATGCAGCGAGATTTTCCCAACACCACGGATGATGATGCGGAAGCGATCGCGCGGCAGTTCTTTAACGAGAAAAACGGGAAGCCCGTAAGCGGCTACGATCCCCAGATCGCCAAATCCCTCTCGGTCCTCGACGGACCGATCCCAAAACTTTGGCCGCAGTTCGAGGCTTTGAAACGCCGGCCTTTGCTGCTGGTGCGCGGCGCAAACTCGGACCTTTTGTCGGAAAAGACCGTCGAAGAAATGAAACGGCGCCATCCGCGGATAACATCCATCGTCGTTCCGGCCGAAGGTCATGCGCCGCTGCTGCGTGACGCGCCGACGATCTCAGCAATCGCTTCATTTTTCGCCGGGACAGACGACAAGGACGGCGAGCGCCTAGGTGCGATGACGCGCAGCGACTTCCGTCACGTTTCGCGACTGGTATCAACCTCGCCGCGATCGACGCGGCGCGAGAATTCCGTCTGACCGCCATTGAGCAATATTCGCGCCTGCTCTACCCAGCCTTCCCGCTCGATCCGCCCCTTGAACTCGAGCACCTGGCTGACGCGATCGATCTCGCCGCTCGTCCAATTTGCGATTTGCTCGTAACGCGCGATGCCCATTGCGTTGAGGCGCTTCTCTATCAGAACACCGACGCCACGGATGCGCTTCAGATCGTCGTGAGGACCCAGACTCGATGCTGTCATAGGCCTCGGGGGCGCGACTTCCGTTCGAGCCGGAGTTGCCGCCGACGCCTCTTTCTCCTTGATTGCGTCCGAAAGCTTCGCGGGAATCGAGATCTTCGGGTCCACTTTCGAAAGCGGTGAGATCGGCTCGATCGGCTTCAATCCGCGCGTCACGCTGGCGGACGCCGCTGCAATCGCGGCCGCGGCGGCGGCTGCCATTTCGGCAACGGATCGGCCCTGGATCGCGGCCGCAACGCCCGACAGCTGTGGTGTGGGTTCCGCCGCTGATGCGGGCTTCTCAGGCTCTGGAACGGCGGGCTCATCAGGTTCGCTTGCGGATGTCTCGCCTGCCGGGGCGGGTGCCGGTGCAGGTTCAGTTGCAGATTGCGTTTCTTCAAAGGGGGCCGATGTTTGCTCGGCGACTAACTCTGCCGCCCCGGGAGCCGCAGCTGCTGCCTTCTGCGCGGCCAAACGGTTGCGCGAGTAATAGGTCTCCCCACCCTTGGCCAGGATCTGCGCCTGCTCGATCCATTGCTCCCGGTCGATGCGGTCGGAAATGCCGAGCAGTTGGCCAACCCGATCGACGTCCGAAGCACTCCACGCCGCAATGTGTTCAAAGCTATCGATGCCTTCAGCTTTCAGGCGTTGTTCCAGATCGGCATCGATGGCACGAATGCGCTGGAAATCGTCGCCGCCTTCAATCGCGAGCGCGACGGTGGGCTGAGGCTCTGCTGCGGGCTCTTCTGCAAATTGCTCTGCAGTTCCGCCGGCGTTCTCTTCGACCGCTTGGCCGTCTTGCTCTGGCGTCGCGTCAATTGGCTCGGCGTCAGCAAGCGTGGCATTAGCCAGGGGGTCTTCTATCGGCGCGTCATCGAGCCGATCACTGCTGGCTGGAATGTCTTCGCGTTGATCGCCCGCGACTTGCTCTTCGACTTGAGTAGCTTCCGGCTTCTCGTCGCCGACTGGCTCCTCCTGGCCGGGTTGCGTGGTGGACGTGGCGTCATCGC
>JAICLG010000172.1 GCA_025927515.1 Hyphomicrobium sp. | reverse complement strand
GTAGTAGGATCCCGACGTATCGACGTTGTGATTGTAATAATCGAGGCCGGCGTCGCGCAGCCGGACGATATCATCGTCCGAGAGCATGCCGAGCGTCATGCAGGTTTCCATGCCGAGCGCTTTCACGCCCTCGACCATCGCGACGACCGTATCCATGTCGCGCGCCTTCGGGCTGCGCCAAGCAGCGCCCATGCAGTAGCGCGTCGCGCCTTGCGCCTTCGCTTTCTTGGCCTCGGAAATAACCCGCTCGACCTCCATGAGCTTCGACGCTTTGAGGCCGGTCTTGTGATGCGCAGACTGGCTGCAATAACCGCAGTCTTCGGCACAACCGCCCGTCTTGATCGAAAGAAGGCGGCTCATCTGGACTTTGTTCGGATCGAACGTGGCGCGATGCTCGGTCTGCGCCCGGAACAGCAGATCCATGAGCGGCATGTCATAAAGCGCCAGCGCTTCGGCACGCGTCCAGTCGTTGCGGAGAGTGGAAGCCACGCGAGCAGGCGAACGCGCGGCCGTATCGAATCTGGTAACGCTGGATGGCATGTGCTGGGCAGTCTCCGCGGATCGGGCATCCTGTTGGTCGATCTTTGCACCGCTTACGGCCCGAACCGCAACCGCCAAAATGCCTCCCCGAAGCGCCAGTTTGCGCCCGTCGGCTCTTTCCGGGAGGTAGAAGGCTGCTAATGGCAGGAAAGGCGCGTCGATAGCATATCGTAGTTTGCCATTAACTATCGAACAAGATCGGAAATCTTACGGGTCGGCGCGCAGCACGAAACGCGAGGCGCCGTCAGTTTAAATCTTCCGGCAGCGGCGGCAGGACGCCGAACGGGACACCCTCCTCGGCCAATGCTCGCGCCTCGTCCATCGTGGAGCTGCCCCGAATATTGCGCTCCTCCGCTTCGCCGAAATGGATTTTGCGAGCTTCGTCGGCAAAGCCGGTGCCGACGTCTTCCGAATTTTCCATCACCGTTTTTTTGAAGGCGCGAAGCATGCCGAGCATCTCGGTATTCGCACGCGGGTCCGCCGTCGTCGGTGCGCTCCGGGGCGTGACCCTGCGCCCGGACACGACGGCGGGCGCCATCGGCTGCTTCGTGATCTCAGTCGAAGCGCACAACGGACAAGCGACATCACCGGCGTGCGATTGCGTATCGAAGTCGGCGATTGAGCGGAACCAGCTTTCGAATTCGTGGCCGTCAGAGCAGCTAAGGCGGTACTTGATCATTATTTCACGACTGCTTCGAGCTGCAGAGGGTGTGCCTCGACGATTTCGAACGCGCGGTCATGCGTCAGAGAGGGAATTTTGCTGCGCGCCGCATCAATCCGATGCGGATCGATCTCGGCGATGACGACACCCGGCTCGGTCCCGCCTTCGGCAAGAACTTCGCCCCACGGTGCAACGATGAGACTGTGCCCGAACGTCTCTCGGCCGTTCTCATGCCGGCCGCCCTGCGCCGCCGCGAGGACGAAGGTGCCCGTCTCGATGGCGCGGGCTCTAAGCAGCGTATGCCAATGGGCTTCCCCCGTGACCCGCGTAAAAGCCGCTGGTCCCGCAAGGAATGCGGCACCTGCCTTCGCAAGAGCGCGATGCAGCGCTGGAAACCGCAGGTCATAGCAGATCGTCAGACCGAGCTTGCCCCAGGGAAGGTCCGCAACGACGGCGCTCGACCCCGCCTGATAGTTGACGCTCTCGCTGTAGACATCGCCATTGCCGAGATCGACGTCGAACATGTGGATCTTGTCGTAGCGTGCGCGGATCTCGCCATCCGGCGCGATCAGATACGATCGATTCGCCAGCCGCCGCTCTCCGACCTTCACGGCCATCGAGCCGATGTGAAGCCAGATCTTTCGCATCGACGCCGTCGCACAGAACGCGGCAAGGGATTCATTATCCTTTTCCGGCTTCGTCTCCGCCATCAGCCGATCGGTATCGACTTCCATCAGCGTCGTGCATTCCGGCGTCTGCACGTACGCCGCATTTTGCGCTGCGGCCTCCGCGATGAACGCCAAGGCGTCGGAGACGTTCCGGGCGACACTGCGGCCGGCGCACATTTGGACAAGTGCGGCCCGAAATGCCGCTTTCGAAGGGGATGACATGCCTAAACCGACGTCGTTTGCGTCAGAAGCGCATCGAGCCTGCCCGATCGCTCAAGATCGAAGAGATCGTCGCATCCGCCCACATGAACGTTTCCGATCCAGATTTGTGGCACGGTGTGACGACCACCGGCCTTCGCCCGCAAATCTGCTCGCAAATCGCTCCGGCCCGTCAAATCGATTTCTTCGAAATCCGCGCCTTTGCGTCTCAACAGGTCTTTGGCCATGTGGCAGTAACAACAATTGCCAGCCGTATAGACCGTCACTTTATGCATCGCGTCGGCGCCTCTCCGCACGCCTGTGATTGCCCGAATCAAACCTACGCCGTTCGCGAGGTGATGCAACCTTGATCCTAAGATTTGCGCCGCTGTGCCGCGCCTTTGCCACGTTTCCAAACTGCAGGATTAAGTATTGGAAACAATGGCTAGAGCAAGCACATCGACACGGCGCGCACCCCTGCGTTTCAGAGCCGTCGCGGCGGCCGAAGCGGTTGCGCCCGTTGTAATGACATCATCGATCAGAACTATGGCTTTTCCAGACACGTCCGCCATTTCACTTTGCGGCACGCGAAAGACCGAGGCCACATTTCGTTGGCGCTGGGCGCGCGTCAGCCCGACTTGATGTGGCGTGGATCGCGAGCGGACCAGAGCGAACGGCTTGACGGGCTTATTCGCGCGTCGGCCCGTTTCGGCCGCAAGAATCTGGGCCTGGTTGAAGCGGCGCGTCAGCAGGCGCCAGCGGGAAAGCGGTACGGGAACCAGGACGTCGGCCTCGTCAAGAATTTCACGTCCCGCTTCGGCGAGCCAGCGTCCGAAAAGCCGGCGGGCGTTGTGGGTATCGTGAAACTTGAAGGAATGGATGAGTTCCCGCATCAACCCATCGAAGCTCGCGACGGCGCGGGCGCGATCGAAGTCTGGCGGATCGGCAACGGCAGCCGCGGAAAGCATCGGCCCACCAGTATCATAGGGCATCGGCAACCCGAGCCGGTCGCAAAGCGGTGGCCGGATGAAATCGATCCGCCGCCAGCAGGCGGGACACAGCGCATCGTGCGCCATGATGCGTGTCCGACAGCCCAGACAGAGCGGCGGCAACATGACGTCGAGCGCCGACCACGCGGCGGTTCCGATGGCGCGAAATGCTCGCCGGGCCGCGGATTGCGGCACCATGCCGTCCTGCGCGACAAATACCGCTGCCGCCTCGGCGTCTGAATGACTTGCCATTGCCGAAGCCTAGCGCAACGGAGTATCGCCAGCGAGAGCTTCTTGGAATGAGAACGCAATGGCGGGCGCCCCACAGATTTTCGACCAACGCCTCATAAGGGCGAGACGGGATCGCATCGCACGGCGGGGGGCGGCAGCCGACGCCGATTTCCTGCTCGCGCGCGTGGCCGACGATTTCGTCGAGCGGCTTGGTAGCATCCGCCGTGAGTTTCCGGTGGCAGCAAATATCGGCGCTTACCACGGCCTTGTCGCCAGACGCCTCCGGGACGTGCCGAGCATCGGCCAGATCATTGACGTCGAATCATCTCTGGGCTGCCTGGAGCTTTCGGGAGGCGCCCGCATTGCGGCCGTGGACGAAGCCTTGCCGTTCGCGCAGCAAAGCCTCGATCTCGTCGTGTCGGGTTTATCCCTGCATCTCGTCAATGACCTTCCGGGCGCGCTCCTGCAGATCAATCGGGCCTTGAAGCCGGATGGCTTGTTTCTTGCCGCGCTGCTCGGCGGCGAGACGCTCAAGGAGCTTCGGGAGGCGTGGCTGCTCGCCGAAGCCGAACTGTTCGGAGGAGCATCGCCCCGCGTCGCGCCGTTTGCCGACGTGCGCGAACTCGGCGGGCTGCTGCAGCGTGCCGGTTTCGCGCTTCCCGTTGCCGATAGCGACGTCGTTCGCGTCACGTACGCATCTCCGTTGGCGCTGATGCGCGAAATCAAAGCCATGGCCGCGAGCAACATGCTGATCGAGCGACGGCGCGCGCCCGTCTCCCGGCGCCTCCTATTCCGCGCCAGCGAAATCTATCAGGAGCGGTTCGGCCTTCCCGATGGCCGCGTACCGGCGACGTTTGAAATTGTCACGCTGACGGGGTGGGTTCCGCACGAGAGCCAGCAGAAGCCGTTAGCGCCCGGATCGGCGCAGGTCCGTCTGTCCGACGTCCTGAAGCCTAGCTCAAGAAATCCCGCAACCAAGGAATGAGAGGCTCGTCGGCGGGCGGCATTCTATAGCGCGAGAGGTGGACGGCGCGCACCCATTCGATCGCCTGACCTTCGCGCGGCGTGATCTCGCCATCCCACGTTCGGCACAGATAGAGCGGCATGAGCAGGTGGAAATCGTCGTAGGCGTGGCTTGCGAAATTGAACGGCGCCAAGCACGTACGGCAGAGTTCGATGCCAAGCTCTTCCTTGATCTCACGGCAGAGAGCGTCTTCCGGCGTCTCGCCTGCCTCGACCTTGCCGCCCGGAAACTCCCAAAAGCCCGCCATCGGCTTGTTTTCCGGGCGCTGGGCAATCAGAACACGTTTGTCATCGTCGATCAGCGCAACCGCTGTGACGAGAACGAGAGGTTTCGTCATCGTCGCCTCAGGAGATACGTCGTCTCCGTCAGCCGGCTGACGCCCCGCCGCCTGAGATTGCCGCTAGCGGCAAGACCATCGCGCTCTTCGAGCACTTCGATATTGAAGGTATCGCCGTAGAGGCGCTCGATTTCTTCGCGCGTGACCGCAAATGGAGGACCGGAGATTTCATGCTCCGGATAATCGAGCGCGACGAGGAAAAGAACGGCTTCGCGTGGAATGACGTTCATCAGCTTGCTCGCGTAGCGAACCCGCATCTCCGGCGTCAGCGCGATCAGCGCTGCGCGATCGTAGACGGCCGCAACATCTGTGAGCGCATCGGGACCGATCTCAAAAAAATCGCCGCGGTAAAGGTTGAACGGCCCGGCGGAAAAAACGTCGAACGGGCCGTCGGAGCGAACCTCGGGCGTTTGTCCGCCGTCCTGGAAGAACTCGCGAACCGCAACATCCGATAATTCAACGCCGATGATCTGATGGCCCTGCGTCGCGAGCCACACCATGTCACGGCTTTTACCCGCAAGCGGCACGAAGACTTTGCTGGCGAAAGGCAAGCCGAGCGTCGGCCAAAATTGCTTCAGCTGCTCGTGAATGTGGGGCTGATGAAATCCAATGTCGCGCCGTTTCCAGCGGTCCGTCCAGAAGGCCTTGTCCATGTGGTGTTTGTATTCAGCTCCGGTAATCGGCGTTGATTGACACATAGTCGTGGGTCAGGTCGCAAGTCCAGACCGTTGCGGCCGCTTTGCCGACGCCCACCGAGACGCGGATCACGATTTCTCGATTTTTCATATACGCGGCAACTGTCTTTTCGTCGTATTCAATCGCACGTTCGCCGTCGCGCGCAACGCAATAAGGTCCGAACCAAATCGTGAGCTTGTCGCGATCTGCCGCCTCGCCGGATTTGCCGACGGCCATCACGACGCGGCCCCAGTTGGGATCCTCGCCGGCGATTGCCGTTTTGAGGATAGGGGAGTTGGCGCATGCAAGTGCGATGCGCCGCGCTGCATGCCACGTCTTGGCGTCTTCGACTTCGAACGTCACGAACTTCGACAGCCCTTCGCCATCCTTGGCGACCTGGATTGCAAGGTCACGCATCAAATCATGCAATGCCTGGGAGAAGGGCTTAAGCTTCTTCGATGACGACCTCGTAACGGATATTTGACCGCGCGCCGCGGCCGCGCCCGTCGCGAAAACAAGACACGTATCGCTGGTCGAAGTATCGCCGTCGACGGTCATGCAATTGAAGGTCGTCCGGACGTGCTCGGCCAGGAGATCCTGCAAGACGTCGGCCGGCAGCGCTGCGTCGGTGAAGATGAAGCACAGCATGGTCGCCATGTCGGGCGCGATCATGCCCGCGCCCTTGCAGAAGCCGTTGATCGTGACCTCCGTATCGCCGATCAGCGCGGTGCGCGTCGCAAGCTTTGGATAGGTATCGGTGGTCATGATCGCCCGCGCCGCGCTCTCGAAAGCGTCGGGCTTGGCGCGTTTTGCGAGACTGCCGAGCAGATGCGCGAATTTGTCGGCGTCGAGCGGCTCGCCGATCACACCGGTCGAGGCAACGAACACCTCGTGCGCCTTGCAACCCACGGCTTCGACCGCGTGATCGACCGTAATCTCGACCGCTTCATGGCCTTTCCGGCCGGTGAAGGCGTTGGCGTTGCCAGAGTTGACGACGAGGGCGCGGGCATTGCCTTTCTTGAGGTGCTTGCGGCAGGCGAGAACCGGAGCCGAGGCGGTCTGCGATTGCGTGAGCACACCGGCGACCGTCGTTCCCTTGGCCAGGACCGCGAGCAGCAGATCCGTGCGCTTTTTATAGCGAATGCCGGCTTCGGCCGTCGCGAAGGTCACGCCCTCGATCGGCGGAAGCTTCACAAGAGCTGCCGGCGCAAACGGTGAAACGCTCGAGATCTTGCCCACGGGAACCTCCGACTGCGGCAGTACCTTCCGGCGAAGTAGCAGCGGTTGTCGCCACGAATGCGACAAACCGAAACGCCGAGGCGTCCTGAAACAGATCGGG
>JAICLG010000247.1 GCA_025927515.1 Hyphomicrobium sp. | reverse complement strand
TCGTCACGCGATCGAATACAGCAGAGGACACTGCCGTCGTCGTCCGGGAGAGAGGTTGAGGGGTAATCCTTGCAGGCTCCTCGCACCTTCCTTACATCGCTGACAGATTCGATCGAATGATCGACGAAACCAATGAATCGGAGGGGAGCCGGGGGAGAAAGAGATTAAACGCGCAAACCCGATCGTGGCCTCAGCCCGAGCTTAGGAAGTTTTTTTCGGGAGTTCGCCGGAAAGTAAATCTCGACCTTCAGGCCTGGTTTGTTGTCGGAGAGTTCGATGCGTGCGCGGTGCAGCTCTGCAATCGCAACCGAGCAAGGAACGCCGAGCCCGTGCCCGGGCTTCGTGCGCGAAGCGTCCAAGCGATAGAAACGGCGAAACACGTTCTCGATTTCCGACGGCGGAATACCCGGCCCGTCGTCGGCAATCGTAATCGTGATGCCTGCCATCGACTGCTCGAGAGCAATACGAATTTTTGTGCCAGGCGGGCAGTGCAGTATGGCGTTCTCGATGAAATTGACGAGCATTTCCATCAGAAGCTCCCGATCTCCCCGAACGGTCCTGACCGGTTCAGTTGAAATCGAGACCTCAAGCTTCTGCCAGCTGTCGATGATCATGGGTTCATAGAGCTCGATGACCTGCGTCACGAGACTCTTGAGATCGACATCCACAAAACGGGAACGATGATCGCCGGATTGCAACTGACCGATGTTCAAAAGAGCTTCAAACTTTGTCGCCAGAGAGTCGATCTCTTCTATCGCTTCTCCAATCTTGCACTTGAAGTCCGTATCTGGCAGATCGCCATCGTACATAACTTCAAGCCGCTGGCGTAGCCGTGTCAGCGGCTTTTTGAGATTATGAGCGACGTCCGAGGATGTGTAGTTCAGATTTTGAATCAACACTTGCGTGCGATCGAGCGTCTCGTTGATCGCGTAGGCAAGTTCGTAATAGCAATCAATCGGCTCTGAGAAGCTGACACGGCGATCTGTGGCGCCCGCGTTGAACGCAGCAAGCGTCGCTTTCATAGCCACCAATCTCAAGTGGGCGCGCCGCCGAAAGAACAGGTCTAAGAGAGAGAGCGTAGCCACCGCTGCGCCATTCAGCAAAACAAAGCGGACGAAGAGCGATTGGCGCGCCTCTAATAATTGCCGGTCGGATTGGCCCACCAGTAGCTTGCCTTCGGACAACGGAGCAGACGTCACGAACAGGTGATGAGCATCGAGACCCGACCCGCGGCTCACCGTCCCCTTCGGAGCTTTGAGAGCCTCCCATGCCTCCGGCTTCGGGATTTCATTTGACGTATGAAGAAGGGGCTCTCCGTGTGCATCGGCAATCGAGATGAAGACACCGTCGCGGGCCTGCAAAATCGCGCCACCCTGCACGAGTTCGACGAGCGGGCGAATTCCCAAGCGCGTATCGTAAGCGACGAGTGAATCGCGGAGCTGGTTGATCCGCGTCAAAACCTGATGCTCGATGCTGGCCGTTGAATCGAGAGCCGTGCAGTAAAACACGACGCTGGAAGCGGCGATCACGAGCAACGCAAGTCCAGCACTATATTTGAACTGGGGGCGTCTCGTGCAGTCATTAGCTGTCATAAATTGAGTAACCGCTTCCTCGAACGGTATGAATCAAGGGCGCGTTAAAAGGTTTATCGACCTTTGCCCGAAGACGCGAAATATGCGTTTCAACGACACTGGTCTTGGGCTCGAAACGAAAGCCCCAAACGCGCTCCAAAATCATGGTGCGCAACACGACCCTACCCTTGTTACGCAGTAAAACTTCCAAGAGCATGCTTTCGCGAGGCAGAAGATTAATCGGCTGGTTGCCACGCGTCACCACGCGATTGGCAATGTCCATCTCGAGATCGCCTGCTGTAAGTTTCTCACGCTCGCACTTGAACGGCGCGCGCCGTCCCAGCGCGTTGACGCGCGCAAGCAATTCAGAAAACGCAAAAGGTTTGACGACGTAGTCGTCGCCCCCGACGTCGAGCCCTTGAACGCGGTCGTTGATGCCACCGAGCGCGGTCAAAAAGAGAATAGTAACATTTCGCCCGCTGCTTCGAAGCGTACGCGCGACCGACAGCCCGTCCAAGCCGGGGATCATCCGATCCAGAATGACGAGGTCATAGTCCTCCTGGATTCCGAGCAGCACCCCGTCCTTTCCGTCGGACACGACATCAACGGCATGACCCGCCTGACGGAGCCCATTGCTCACGAACGCCGAGGTTTCACAATCATCTTCAATCATCAGTATGCGCACGACCAAGCTCCTTTTTGCCCGTGGCCGCCAACTTTACTCACGATTTTGAATTTTTCTCAATACGAAACATGTTTGTGTCGCAAGTTCGGCTCAGATCCAAGAAGGCCGCAGCTTTTATTACCTCGCACATCGTCCGATGCCTAACCCTGCAATCGTCGGAGGGCGCTGATAAAAACATTGATCAGCACACACCCGATGCACAAACACCTTCGCTAAACGGCCCCTTCCTTACAAATCTTGTAAGCTAACGCCTTTCTGTTGCGGTCAGTCGCCGCGCCGACAAATTATCGTAACTGAAGATTGAGCGACGACCGGCAGCAACGGTCTGCCCGAGCTTTGCAGCGTCTGTGTAACGTCACAACCAGCAAAGAGGGATCCATGAAGAATAGGTTCATAGGCGACGGGCCTGTCCCACATTCCTCGAAGACGCCAAGCCAAAGGGACGGCACCGCGCAAGCTAAGAAGCCGGATGAGGGAAATCCGCCATCAAGTTTCAACCGTCGCGATTTTTTAAACAACGTCGCGAAAACAGCGGGCGTAGCTTGCGTCGCGATCGCAGCGCTTGACCAATTCATCCACACTGCTCGCGCGACGGACGCAAAGGCGTTGCGCCCTCCCGGCGCTCTCAAGGAAGAGGAATTCCTCGCCGCGTGCGTAAGGTGCGGTCTGTGCGTACGCGCCTGCCCCTACGATACGTTGCGCCTCGCAACAATGGGCGAGGAGACCGCGCTTGGAACGCCATTCTTTATCGCGCGCGATGTCCCTTGTTTCATGTGCGATGACGTTCCGTGCGCGAAAGCATGCCCAACGGGCGCGCTCAACAGGGAGATACCCAGCATCCGCGATGCCGACATGGGCGTGGCCGTCCTGGTCGATCACGAAACTTGCCTGAACTACAAGGGCATGCATTGCAGCATCTGCTACCGCGTCTGCCCCATTCGCGACGAAGCGATCACGCTCGAAAAGCAAACGATCAAAGGCAGGCAGATGTTGATTCCGACCGTGCATTCCGCGCAATGCACCGGCTGCGGAACGTGCGAGAAGCAATGCGTTCTCGAAGAAGCTGCGATCCGCGTTCTGCCGCGATCGCTGGGGCTCGGCAAAGCCGGACGCAACGCTGCAGGACGCCCGATAACAGGTCACGGCACGCTGAAGCGGGGTACCTGAATGGACATTGCCTCGGCCCGGAAGTGGCTCATTTCCGATTCAAGGGTCTACGCCGCAACGCGTCGCGGCTGGCTGCACGCGCATCGTTACTGGTTGCTGCGGCGCGCCTCCCAGGTATTGGTCATAATGATTTTTCTGACCGGGCCATGGTTCGGTCTCTGGATCGCGCGGGGTAATTTCGCGTCCAGCAATATCCTGGGAGTCCTGCCTCTCGCAGATCCCTTCATCTTCATCCAATCGCTCGCTACCAGGCACATACCCATTTTCACCGCAGTGGTCGGAACTGCGATCATTCTTGCGTTCTACTGGTTCATTGGCGGCCGCGCGTATTGCAGCTGGGTCTGCCCGGTGAATGTCGTCACCGATACCGCTTTCTGGCTGCGAGAAAAGCTTGGCTTGACGCGGGACCGGAAAATAGACCGGCGCACGCGCATCTGGATCATGATCGCCGCCATCGGCGCCTCCGCCCTGACAGGAACGATTGCCTGGGAGTTCTTAAATCCCGTCAGCATTCTTCAACGCGGCATCATTTTCGGCATGGGCGCAAGCTGGGGCATCGTCGCCGCCGTTTTCCTGCTGGACCTCTTTGTCACCAAGCGAGGTTGGTGCAGCCATCTTTGCCCCGTCGGCGCGTTCTACGGCCTCGTGGGATCCAAGAGCTTGACCCGAATAAGCGCCATCGACCGTGAGGCCTGTACCGATTGCGGTGCATGTTTCAGAGCCTGCCCGGAGCCGCACATCATCACGCCCGCGCTCAAAGGCACCGGAACGCGGCTGATCCTCTCTGGCGATTGCACGAACTGCGGCGCTTGCATCGATTCCTGCTATATTGATGTGTTCAAGTTCGGTACGCGCCTCAGTGCCAAGCATGGGCCTGAACGGTTTCTTATTCCCGAAGCCGAGCCCGCGGCCCGTTCGCCCGCCAGCTGCCTTTGATAGGAGCCTCGCGGCTATACCCGAAAATCCGAGCGCTCCTCGGGCTTATCGCACGTCGCGCGGGACGGACATCCTTCGGCCGCGCCGCAGTCGGCGCGTAAGGTGAGTACGTCAAGGGGGAAGCATTCGAAAGAATCGGCGCGCTTCATCGGCCGATGAAGCGATCGTCATGACATCCTTCCGATACTACCCTTTCAAGTA
>JAICLG010000394.1 GCA_025927515.1 Hyphomicrobium sp. | reverse complement strand
TTCGAATAGGCGGCGGCATACCCCGGCGCCAGCACCAGCGCGCGATCGAAATCTTTCATGGCCTCACGGCGCTGCCCGATTACCAGAAGCAGGTTGCCACGATTGTTGTAGGCCACCGGATATTCAGGAAAGAGCTCTACGGCGTGGTTGTAGTCCTCGAGCGCGCGCTTGGTTTGTCCGAGACGAGCGTTCGCGACCCCTCGATCGTTCAAGATCGTTGCGCGCCGGTCGTTGGCCAGGCCGGTATTGCGGAGAGCTTCGGTGTAATCAGCAACAGCCTTGGCGACATCGCCTCTCACCAGTTCGGCGGCTCCCTCCTCCGCAGGCGACGGATGAGGGACATCGTCTGCCGCCGCCGCGGTGCTTACAGCGGCGACGCTTGAAACGATGAGGATCTGCGCAAGACGTAGCGGCCGCATCATTCTTTCTTTGTGAACCTTTTCCGCGGGAGGTCCCTCGATTTACCGCCCCACATTCATAAATATAAAATGCGATGAAGTACCGTGAATTTCTCTGCCAGATCAGCAGCGGCAGGCGGCCTGTTCGACTATAGGTAAGGCAGACATAAGGCTGCAAGGCTCGTTTCGAGGATCGCGAAATGAACCTCTGGTTCAGGCTCTTCTGGTTGCTACTGACCGCACGGAAGCGCGGGCACATCAATCTGCCTCGCCAACCCTCCCTTCTCGGCTTCCGGGTCTGGCCTCACGATCTCGATCTTTCGTTGCACATGAACAATGGGCGTTATCTGACGCTGATGGATCTTGGACGACTGGACGTCATGGTCCGATCGGGTCTCTGGCGCGAGGTATTGCGCCATAGGTGGACGCCGATCGCCAGCGCAATCACGATTCGCTTTCAGCGCGAGCTGCGTCCGTTTCGGAAATTCCGTCTTGATACCCGGCTGCTGTGCTGGGATGCCAATCTCGTCGTGATGGAACAGACGTTTGTCATCGACGGCGGTCCGCGCGACGGGCAGGTTGCGGCGCGGGCGCTGTTCAAGGGCGGTCTCTATGATCGCAAGGAGCGGCGGTTCATTCAGATTGCACAGCTGATGGCCCTTCTCGGGGTCTCGGAGATCAGTCCACCGGCAACGCCGGAGGTCGAGGCGTTCCTGCACGCGGACGATCAATTGAAGCAAGCGGGGCGCGTTTAGCGGGCGGTGCTGCCGTGAAGACCGCGCAATACTTGCGGAAGCGTCTCCGGCAGGTCTTCGGCGATCAGGCCTATTCCAAAACGGCTTGCGCATTCGCCGTGCAGCCAGACCGCCGCGCACGCCGCTTCGAAGGCGGGCATCCGCTGTGCGAGAAGACCCAAAACGAAGCCCGCCAGAACGTCGCCCGATCCAGCCGTCGCGAGCCACGCCGGAGCATTCGTGTTGATGACAGCGCGACCGTCGGGCGCCACGATGACTGTGTCGGTGCCTTTGAAAATGATGATTGCGCCGGATCTCTGGGCGGCCGCGCGCGCACGATCGAGCTTGGAGCCCGGAAGCTCGCCAAAGAGGCGTTTGAACTCGCCCTCGTGCGGCGTCAGAACGACAGGAGCCGAGCGGCCCTTGATCGCCGCGAACAAAGTGTCCGGGCTTGCATCCTCGTCGCCGTCGCGCACCAGAAAGCCGAAGGCTCCCTCTGAACGCGGACGGCTCTCTTGATCGTCCACAAACGACGTCAAAGCGTCGGCGTCGAGCACCACGGCGGCCGACGACTTGAGAATCGTCAGAACATCGTCCGCCGTCTCACGCCCGATGGATGCGCCCGGACCGATCAGCACCGCGTTCCGCCGGTTATCGCGAAGGAACTCTGAAAGAGCCTCGGAACCGGCGACGGAGCGCACCATGATCGACGTCACCTGGGTCGCGATGATGGCGGTCGCGGTGGAATTTCCGACGAGCGTTGCGAGCCCG
>JAICLG010000227.1 GCA_025927515.1 Hyphomicrobium sp. | reverse complement strand
TAGCAACATCAACAGGGTGAGTCCTGCGCTGGCTGATATGAGAGCGTCGTGCGAGTGAAAAGCCCCAAACTCCAAAAGCGCACGTGCGGGTTTCCAATAAAGAGTTATCGCGAGGATCGCTGAAGCAACTGCGAAGACGCCCCATAGTATAGGATTGGGTCGAAGGAGAGCCCGAGAGAGCACCGTGTCGAAGCTGTGATTGACAATGACCAACGCGACCGAAGACGCGATCATGGCCCCGAACTAGAGCGAGCGAGCCTGGTCAGCAGGAAGCCCATACCACAAGGATGCAACGTAAAGGCAGGCAATGAGTGCAAGCGCGATGCGCCTTGCAGCAAACAGTCTGCCGAACGCGTTCGCTACGAAACTCCTGGACTATGGCGATGACGACGGAGGTTGTGGCGAAGAGACAAAGAACAATTGCCTCGCTCGTTTTACCAAGGACGATATAGATCCCGCCAGCGGAGACGAGGAACAAGAACATCGGCTCGCGCAGTACTGCGAGCGCGATCGCGAAGGCAGAACGGCTGCCTCTACGTTCAAGCTCGTTTGGGCCTTCTATGGCAAGTCGCTTGCGCGCCTCGCCATAGTCAGCCCTGCGAGACCGCACGTTGCGCTAGCTCTGACCCCGTCAGCCGCAATGAGTAAATGTCTGTACATATCGCTTGCCGATGAGATGTTTCCTCATTAATGCGCATCGCATCCTGTTTTTCCATTGATGAAGGTCAGTTTCGAAGCATTTCGATGTGTCGGAACATGCCTCGACCACGATCAAGGGCAGCTCAGGAATTCAGACACTTTTCCTTCTGCGATCCGAGCGCGGCGTTTTCTGCTGGTTTAAGCAGCGAGCAAAATAAAGAACCGAAAGCGATGGCTCATTTCACTCCGGTTGAGTGATGTCCGCTATCGCCGACGTGAGGGCATGCGCGGCCGGTAAGCGCCGTCTTAAAGTGTCTATCAATGCGCGTTAGTTTTTGAAGTGTCAGATTTCACTTCCGTCGGAGAATTACGACTTCGTTTTGCGCAGCGAGATTATGTAGGCTGAGAGGTCGCGAAGTTCTTTTCGCGTCAAATGCACGTTTGGCATTGGTCCGTGAGCGCTAAGCAGCCAAGTCGATATATGTTCGGCTGATTGGTTCGGTTTGTTGGCAATCGCAGGGAAGCTAGGAACATCTGCATTCACGGCCGCCGCATTCGATCCCTCTTCGATCACGTGACAGTTCGTACATAGCGCGCGAGAAATGGTGCGCCCGTTTTCGGGATCTGGTTTCGTCGGTTTTATTGTTTCCGAGGAGTCGGGAGACTTGCCATCATTTGGCTGACCAATAGCCAGCGTCGTCATGGCAAATGTGGACGTGCAGATCGCGAGTATGGCGACCATGCTCATGCGCCTCTTCAGAGGCGAAGTATGCCTAAGTGTTCGCATGATCATAAACCCGACTGGTCCGTTGTTTCAAATCAATGAACCCTATCGCCGTCGGCTCATGTTGAAATTGATTTGTCGCAACCAGTCGACTTCAACCTAACGAGTCCGAAGGAGTTTCCGATGAGACGGCTGCTAGAAAATCCAGGCTTTCGCATACACCTCATCGTATATGTTGCGGTGAACATTCTCCTATTACTGATCAATCTTACGGCAAGCCCGCATCACTTGTGGTTCTATTGGCCAGCCTTAGGTTGGGGTCTCGGAATTATGGGGCACGCGTTTCTGGTTCACCGCAAACAAGTGCCTCATGCGACTAACTATGGCTCTTGATGCCATCCCATATCGTAAGTCCCTCAGAGAGGGCAGGGCCGCGTGCGTGAGCAAAGATCAAGCATCAGCCTTTGCCGCGTTGTCACCGGGGCAAAATTGGTTGTTGCGCAGGCTTAGGCCCGCTTACTCTCAGTGCGGATAGATGCTCTGGGCGCTTCTAGCGAGCGCGGTTCGTGAGTCCGGGCGGAGGTACATCATATGACCGCCGGGAAGAAGATCGAGTGACACCCTGTCCCGTGTGAGTTCTATCGGTAGATGAGCAATCACAAAACGGCTCGTCATGTAGGGCGTCACGAGATCTGTCATGCCATGCACGACCGCTATCTTTAGCTTCGGATTGAGCGCCAATCCTTCGCGAAGATCATCAGAGGCGCCAACTGCTTCTGAAGGATCGTCCCGTCCCCAGTCCCATTTTCGGCTCACCTCTCTATTGAGGAGAACGTATGGGCGTTCCGTCTTGAACTTCAATTCGTTGCGCAGATAGGCGACAAAGCTCGTCGTTAGTGGCGCAATGATATTCTCAAAGACCGGATCGCTGCCGTGGGTTTTCGGCGCCGATGGATAAGGATCGGCGCCATCGACGGACCCGTCATAGGGGCTCGCGATTTCACCCGTCTCATGATGGATTTCCTTCGTGAAAACACTCAGGGGCACTCGGCCATCCCATCTCGCAACCAAGCTTTCCGGCAATCCAATGTCCTTGGCAACAGCAGCGTAAAAAGCAGAACTTTTGCTAGCGTCGGGGGGAGTTGCGGCAAGTGTCGTGAGATAGTCGCCGAGCGCGTAATGCTCTGCCCCTTGGAGCGCTTCCCGATTTAGCTTGTCCCCTGCCTCTAGGGCGACGGCGGCATAAGACGGCAGCCGCAATGCCCATGCTAACGGGTTGAAATCATCATCGTTTAAAAGCGAGAATTCCAGTACTGGAGAAATCAGCGTTGCGCCCGCCACCGGGATGCCTACGTCCGCAGGAAGATGCTTGACCAGCTTCGCTGCGCGAAATCCGCCGTAGCTTTCACCTGCGAGATAAACCGGCGAGCCCATGCGATCGTGCTTAGCCAAAATGAGCCAAACAATCTTGCTAAGTGCCTCGAGATCTTCGTGAACGCCCCAGAACGCCTTTCCAACGTCCTTTACCGAATTCATCGCGCGACTGTAGCCGGTTCCCACCGGATCCACGAACACAAGGTCGGTAAACGGAAGCCATGAATCGGGATTGCTGATGGTTTTCCCATCCGGTGTAATAGCTGAACGGCCAGTGCCGAAATCGAGCACGCGCGGACCGATCGCTCCTATGTGCAGATAGGCTGAGCTCGCCCCGGGGCCACCATTGAAGACGAAGGTAATTGGTCTTTTGATTAGAGGCACACCCGAGCGCATATACGACACGTAGAATATTTCGGCGGTCTTGCCGCCCTTCGCATCGGTCAATGTCACCGATCCCGCCGTGGCCGTATAGGTTATCTGCTCACCTTTATTCGAGACGAGGACTTGCGTGGTGACCGCGTCCGACGGCAAGACCGGCTCGGAGGAAGACGGCGGCTCCGAGGGTTGATGAGCTGGTGCCTTCTCCGCGCTGGGCGATGCCGTGTCCGATGCTTGCACGATCTGTGCGAAGGCACAAAAGATGAGCCCGGCAGAAAGCAGCAAAGATGTTCGTTTCGGCGACATCGGACGCAACAGTTTTCCTAATATTGTCTGTTTTCCTGACGGATGCACCTGACGCTCCAGGTCACTCTGATAGCTGCTGTTAAATGCACTCAGCAACCTAATTTCGCTAAAGCGAGGCTGTCCTCCGAAATATTGGCTAGCGCGAAGAGCGGCCAGACCTAAGAGCAGGCGTTGCGCACCGATCATTAGAGATCGTCAACCAGCACACTCGATATCTGATATCTGTAGTGGGACGTCTCATTTGACGCTTGTCAATGCTCGCGCTCGTCAATTGCTTTCGAGTTTTTGCCGACCAACATAATTGCGGTTACTCAGATGGTTGACCTAACCCACTCGCATTTCGCGCAATACTGTTACGGGGCCTTTGCGCTTTTTATTTCCACGCTCATCGCCATTCTGATTTTTGCGACGTGGGCAATTGCAAAGCCAGTTGGTGCGGCCGATGTACCGTCGGGCAAAGACTTGTTTCTTGAGCATTGCGCGCAGTGTCACGGCAGTGACGGCACCGGCAACGGCCCCATGGCTAGCGCGCTCAATGTGAAGCCGGCAGATCTCACAACGCTCAGCAAACGAGCGAACGGCAAATTTGATGCCCCGCGTATTGCAGACATCATTCGCTTTGGTGGCGACATTTCCGGACACGGGACGCGCGCCATGCCGATTTGGGGCTCGATCTTCAGCAATGAGGGTCACGGTGGCAAGGGCGGCGCTGCTTATTCCCGACGCGCCGTCATCGAGCTCAAGACCTATCTGCAATCCATCCAGAAGAAATAAGGTCGGCAAAGAGATGGAAACTCCAATTCAAATCAGCTTCGAGCACATCGAACATAGCGGTGCTATCGAGTACCGAGTCCGCGAAGAGCTCGATAAGCTGGAACAATTTTGCGGGCGCCTCACCGCGGCTCGCGTCGTCATCGACAAGGAGCAGCATCGCCATAATAAGGGCGACAGCTATAGTGTCAGACTCATTCTCTCAGTTCCGGGAGCAGAGGACATCGCCGTCACGCGCGATCCAGCCGAGGACGGCCGGCATGAGGATCTCAACGTTGCGATCTCCGATGCATTTGCGGCGGCGCGCCGTCAATTGCAGGACCTCGTTCGCAAGAGAGAAAGACATCCCAAAGCAAATAAAGCCAACCCGGGGCAGAATTAGCTTAACCACTCGTCGGTCGATATGTCGCCCAACGCCTCAGCTCGACAGATCATCGAAGTGCGCGTTCAGGAGCTATCTCAGCTCTTCAATTCCCTTGATCCTTCGCCTTTTCCGGAAAGGGATCTCGATGACGACGCGGCTGAGTATATCGTAGGATGGGCACGCGAGCTTCCAACACATGCGGAGCTTGCAATAGCTATTCATCTTGCCGGACCTGAAGCCAGGAAGGCAGAGGAGCGCGACCTGAGAACGGCGCTTCTAAATTACTTCGTGCAACGTGCCGAGGCGCAGCAGCGCGAACTTAACGAACTTTTTCGGATCGGGCGCCGTTACGTCGCAATCGGCCTGCCGATTCTCGTCGTCTGCT
>JAICLG010000216.1 GCA_025927515.1 Hyphomicrobium sp. | reverse complement strand
TACAGCGGCCATGTGCAGACGCAGATCGTTCTCCAGCACGATCCGGATCACGCCCAAAGCAGCGCGGCGGAGTTGGTAGGGATCGCCGGAGCCGGTCGGCTTTTCGCCGATGGCCCAGAAGCCGACGAGCGTATCGAGCTTGTCTGCGAGTGCCACCGCACAGGCGACGGCATCGCCCTGCTCGGCGTGCGGGACCGTATCGGTCGGACCTTTCGGCTTGTAGTGAAGCTCGATGGCTCGCGCGATTTCAGGCTTGGTACCAACGTGCTCGGCGTAGTAGCGGCCCATCAGGCCCTGAAGTTCAGGGAACTCGCCGACCATGTCGGACACGAGGTCAGCCTTCGCGAGTTCAGCTGCGCGGCGCGCATCCTCAGGAACTGCATCGCAGGCGCCGGCAAGCTCGAATGCGAGTTCCTTGATGCGCTCGACGCGGTCTTTCTGGCTCCCGAGCTTTTCGTGGAACGTGATGCCGGCCAGCTTGTCCACCATTTCGCTCAAGGGACGCTTTAAATCCTGTTCCCAGAAAAACTTGGCGTCCGACAGCCGCGCGCGAATGACCTTCTCGTTGCCCGAGATAATCTCTGCGCCGCCATCCTTGGCGACGAGGTTCGAGACCAGCAGAAACTTGGCAGCGAGCTTCTTGGATCGCGGATCGCGCAATGAAAAGCACTTCTGGTGCGTTTTCATCGAGGTCGTCAGCACCTCCGCCGGAACCTCAAGAAAGGCCTTATCGAATGAGCCGAGCAGGACGACGGGCCATTCGGTGAGCCCGGCATTCTCAGCCAGAAGCCCGTCGTCCTCGATGAGTTCGAGCTTTGCTTCCTTGGCAGCTGAGTGCGCCTGCTCGGAAATGGCGGCTGCGCGCGTCGCCGGATCTAGCATCACGTGGTGGGCGGCGAGCTTTGCTTCGTAATCGGCGAAATTCCTGACCTTGAACGGGCCGGGGCCGAGGAAGCGGTGACCGCGCGTTTCGTTGCCCGCGTCGAGCCCGGCAATCGTCAACGGAACGACTTTGCCATCGAGCAAACACAGGATCGATTGCAAAGGTCGCACCCATTGAAAGGATGACGAGCCCCAGTGCATCGATTTCGGCCAAGGGAATTTTGCAGCGACTTCGGCGATCGTCTCAGCGATGATCTCGGAGGCCGAACGGCCCGGCTTCTCGATCTTGGCGAGATAATAATCGCCCTTCTTCTCGTCCTTGACGACGGTCGCATCCTTGATTGACGCAAGACCGGCCGATTTCAGAAATCCTTGCACCGCCTGCTCCGGTGCGCCGACGCGAGGTCCCTTCTTCTCCTCGGAGATTGCGGGTGATTTCGCCGGAACGTCGTCAACGACAATTGCCAGGCGGCGTGGCGTCGAATAGGCGCGCGCTTCACCAACGGCCAAGCCGCGAGACTTCAAGCCATCGACAACGAGGCGCTTCAAATCTTCCGAGGCACGCAGCTGCATGCGCGCGGGGATTTCTTCCGACAGAAGCTCAAGCAGCAATTCGGACATTCAAATCAAATCTTTCGGGGAAGCGGGCTAAAGCGCCTCGCCCCATGATCCAACTCACGGGGCGAGGGCAGGATCCTTCAAGGTGTGGTCGCTGGCGGCGTTTGCGACGGGGCGGGCTGCGTCTGGTTGTTATCAGCCGGTGGTGTCGTCGAGGGCGCCGGGGTCGATTCCGGAGCAGCAGGCGGTGTCGCCGGCTGCGTCTCCGGTGGCGTGGCGGGCGTCGTAGCCGGCTGATCCGCTGGCGGCGAGGCAGGTGTCGTCGTCGGCTCGGCCGGTGGCGAAGCTGGGGTCATGGCAGGACCTTCAGCCGGTTTCTCGGTCGCCGGAGTTTCCGTCGCGTGGTGTTGGCCAACAATGCCTTCCGGCAATGCGACGCGAACCTTATGGCCGAAATCGCGGACGGCACCGGTCGTTTCGAGATAGCCAAGGCCGACTGCAAGAAGAGCTACGAAAAACGCAAAAATCCAGGGCAGCCGCCGCAGTATCAGAAAACCGATAATGAGCAGCGGCACAGCGGCCGAGACAAGACCAAGTGTCGTATCGTTGACGTTGATCACGCGCGTCCTCCATCAGTTTCCAGCCACGCGGCGCAACAGGCTTTGGCCAACTCGCGGACGCGCAGGATATAGCTCTGGCGCTCCGTGACCGAAATCACGCCGCGCGCATCGAGCAGGTTGAAGATGTGGCTCGCTTTGATGCATTGGTCGTAGGCGGGAAGCGCGAGCAAGTGCTCCCCGTTCTTTGCACCCTTCTGAAGCAGAGCCTTGCATTCGGCCTCCGCGTCCTTGAAGTGGCGAAGTAGAATTTCGGTATCGGCGTGCTCGAAGTTGTAGCGCGAATATTCGCGCTCTGCCTGGAGAAAGACGTCTCCGTAGCTGAGGCGTTTGTCGTCGTCACGGCCGTTGAAGTTAAGATCAAAGACGCGATCGACCCCCTGGACGTACATCGCGAGGCGTTCGAGTCCGTAGGTGATCTCGCCCGCGACGGGGTTGCAATCAAACCCGCCAACTTGTTGGAAATAGGTGAACTGAGACACTTCCATGCCGTTGCACCAGACTTCCCAACCGAGGCCCCAGGCGCCGAGCGTCGGGCTTTCCCAATCGTCTTCGACAAAGCGAATGTCATTCAACGCCGTATCGATGCCGATGGCGTCGAGACTCGCCAAATAGAGTTCCTGAATGTTCGAAGGCGATGGCTTCATGATGACCTGGAACTGATAATAGTGCTGCAGGCGATTTGGGTTTTCGCCGTAGCGGCCATCCTTGGGACGGCGCGAAGGTTGCACATAGGCCGCAGACCACGGCTTCGGGCCGAGCGCACGCAGCGTCGTCGCGGGGTGAAACGTGCCGGCGCCGACCTCCATGTCATAAGGCTGAAGAATCACGCAGCCTTCCTTCCCCCAGAAGGTCTGCAGCGTGAGTATCAAATCCTGGAAGGCTTCCTTGGGGCGCAGCGTGGAAGATCGCGCGGCCTTGGTGGAGACCGTCGTGGTGGGCATCTGTTGGCTCTTTCCGGCTCAAGTCGCGGCGCAATATACGCGCTAACGACGCCTTGTCACGAGTTCCTGGACCGGTTTTGCCTAGACTTTGGCTCTTGGGACATAGTTTCTCCGGCGGAAGATCAATGCTTCGAGGCCGGCTTAGATGTCCCGTTTTGTGCTTGGACGATAGACGCCTGCGCCCTCATCCCATTCGAGATTGCCCAGGTCGCGCGTTCGCGCCGCGTCCGCCGCGCTGTGGGGGCGGGAGGACTTTGGATTTCCGAGCCGGCTAAAGATCCTGTAGCCGGCAACGCCGATTGCGCCCAAAAGCGCGAGAAACATAACTGGCGGCATTTCGGCGGCCTCCAGGGCTACTATAGACCGAAGCGTGACCACAGGGTCCGCGTCTCCAGAGCCGACACCAGATCATCGGCAAAAGCAAGACCTACGGAGGGCGCACCCAAAACGCCGGGAGCTTTTCTCAGACGGCTCAGGAGCCCGGACTTTTCGGCTTCTATCACTTTAAGGCGAACCTTGTCGCCGAAGAGCGCCCGCATCTTGGAACGGATATCAGTGATGCCATCGACAAGTCCGAACTCAGCGGCTTTGGCAGCCGACCAGAAGGCGCCTGAAAAGAGTTCCGCGTCCGGCGCTTTGAGTTTGCCGAGACGGCGTTCCTTGACGAGGCCGATAAAAACGTCGTGGACATCCTGTTGGATGGCCTTCAACCGCGCCACGTCATCCTTGTCTTCGGGTAGGAACGGATCGAGCTGGTTTTTATTTACACCGGCCGTGTAGACGCGGCGGTCGACACCGATCTTTTCCAACAAATCTACGAACCCGAAGCTGCGCGAGACAACGCCTATGGACCCGACAATCGATGACGGATCAGCGTAGATTTCATCGCCCGCGATAGCCAAAAAATAGCCGCCGGATGCGGCAACGTCTTCGCAAAAGACATAGACGCGCTTTTGATTTTCGTTTGCGAGCTGGCGGATGCGCGTGAATAGCAGGTTCGATTGCACAGGCGAGCCGCCGGGCGAATTGACGATGACCGCAACCGCCGACAGCTTCGAGGCTGAGAAGGCTTTCTCGATTGCGCGCGCATAGGCCGCGAGTGTCAGTCCGGGCCTAAGCGGTGTTGCCATTCCGATCGGGCCGTGAAAACGCAGAACAGGCACGAAGGGTCGGCGCGAGAATGGCCACATTCGACGAAACTCCTGATCAATATACGGCGCCCTGAATAACGTGCCGGGCATCTATTGCAAACGCGGCGGGCCCGGCAACGGCGATTAGTCCCGGCATTGGATGGGAAGGGCGGCGCCGTGGCGAAAGACCGCTTCAATCTCCGATAGGAAATTGTTGTCTGGTCTGTGAAGCACAAGGCCCGGTTTGACGCGGACTGGCGCACGGCTGCCCTTGATGCCCTCAACAATCACGCGAATGGCGGGCTCTCCGGCTCGAGCATAGATCGGCAGCACGCCTACCGATCCAAACCGCCCCTCGAATGCGGAAAGGATGCGCGACAGAGCTTCCGCCTTATGGATCATGGCGACTCGGCCGCCGGACGCGGCCATCCGGCACATAAATCGCGCCCAGGCTTCCAGGCCTTCCTCAGGCATCTGATGCGAAACGGCTTTGAGCCGGCTTTCGGCCGCCGTGCTTCGCCGGTCATCGTGATAGGGCGGATTCGCCAAAACGACGGCGAAGCTTTCGGAGGCGACATTCGCCTCGTCCAGTGCTGCCGTAGCGCGCGTGAGATCGGTCTCGACGACCGAAGCGCGATCGGAAAGGCCGTTGCGTTCGATATTGCCCCGCGCGAGTTCCGACAAATTCGGATCCCGCTCTATGAGCACGACCTTCGCGGCTGGGCACCGGGCTGCCACGCAAAGGCCAACGACGCCGACGCCTGCGCCAACATCGAGAACAGGCCCAAAGCCTGCCGTTTCGGGCGTAATCAACGAGGCCAGGAGCACGGCGTCCGTCCCGGCGCGATAGCCGTTCCGTGGTTGACGGATCGTCAACGCGCCGCCCAGAAAGAGATCGTCGGTTGTTTCGTCGGCGGCCGGCCGGGGCAATTCAAAGGCGTTCATGCTCGATGATCCATTCGCCCAGACCGGCATCCCGCAAGATACG
>JAICLG010000314.1 GCA_025927515.1 Hyphomicrobium sp. | reverse complement strand
CGACGCCGCGATAGCGACGCGCGCCGCGAGCGACAGCACAGCCAAACCATCGGGGCGTGCGTAAGCGCCCTGCCCGACGATCACCATCGGCTGCTTCGCGTTTTTCAGAGCTTCAGCAAATGGATGTTTTCCATTTGCCACTTCGGCCAGCGTCTCCGGTCCGGCGCCAAGATACCCATAAGGATAGGTCAGATCGACCTTCTCGCCTATGAGCGCAATGTTCGTGTGCGCCGCCCGCCAACGCTTGCGGATGCGGGAATTCAGCACCGGCGCTTCAAGGCGCGGATTGGAACCGACAATCAGAATTGCATCAGCCTGCTCGATGCCTTCGATCGAGGAATTGAACACGTAGCTGGCGCGGCCGAGTTTCGGATCGAGCTTGTCGCCGGCTTGCCGGCAATCGAGCGACGTCGCGCCCAGACGGCCGAGCAGATCCTTGAGCGCGAACATTTCTTCCGCACCGGCCAGATCGCCCGCAATCGCGCCGACGTTTTTTGGCGACGCAGCCTTGAGCTTTTCCGCGACGAGCCCCAGCGCTTCGTCCCAGCTCGCAGGTTCGAGGCGTCCGTCTTTGCGGATGTAAGGCTGGTCGAGCCGTTGAATCTTCAAGCCGTCGGCGACATGCCGCGTCTTGTCTGAAATCCATTCCTCGTTCACGGCATCGTTGTTGCGCGGCAGGATGCGCATCACGGCGCCCCCGCGCGTATCGACGCGAATAGCCGAACCGAGAGCGTCCATCGCATCGATCGTCTCGGTCGATTCCATTTCCCAAGGCCGGGCACTGAATGCCCACGGCCGATGGGTCAACGCGCCGACGGGGCAAAGATCGACGGCGTTGGCGCTCATTTCCGACATGATACCGCGCTCGAGATACGTCGTAATCTCGGCATCCTCGCCGCGCCCGATGAGGCCCAGTTCTTCGACGCCCGCGACCTCGGTCATATAGCGAACGCAGCGCGTGCAATGGATGCAGCGCGTCATCACCGTCTTGATCAGCGGGCCAATATTCTTTTCTTCGACTGCCCGCTTGTTCTCGCGATAGCGCGACCCGCCCATGCCGAAGGCCATTGCCTGATCCTGCAGGTCGCACTCGCCGCCCTGGTCGCAGATCGGGCAATCGAGCGGGTGATTGATGAGCAGGAACTCCATCACTCCTTCGCGCGCCTTTTTGACGAGCGGCGACGTCGTGTTGATGACCTTGGGCGTGCCGTCCTTGTTCGGCGGCAAATCGTTGACGAGCATCGCGCACGATGCAACCGGCTTCGGTGATCCCTGCACCTCGACGAGGCACATGCGGCAGTTGCCGGCAATCGACAGCCGCTCGTGATAGCAAAAGCGCGGAATGACTGCGCCTGCCATTTCGCAAGCGTGCATCAGCGTCGTGCCGTCCTCGACCTCGATCGTCTTGCCGTCGACTATGAGTTGCTTTGGCATTTGTTCGTAATCCGCCGCCCTACTCCGCCGCCACGCGCGTATGTTTCGCCTGATATTGATCGATGCGCGCTTCAATGACCGGGCGGAAATTCTTGATCAGCCCCTGCACCGGCCATGCCGCAGCATCGCCGAGCGCGCAAATGGTGTGACCTTCGACTTGCTTCGTCACGTCGAACAGAAGATCGATCTCGCGCTTTTCCGCCTCTCCGCGTTCCATGCGTTCGAGAACGCGCCACATCCATCCGGTGCCTTCGCGGCACGGCGTGCACTGGCCGCAGCTCTCGTGCTTGTAGAAATACGCGATGCGCCGGATGGCGCCGATGATGTCGGTCGATTTGTCCATCACGATCACGGCCGCCGTCCCGAGTCCGGAGCCGAGCTTGCCCAACGCGTCGAAATCCATCGTTACGGCTTCGGCCTGTTCGGCCGTGATGCAGCGAACCGACGAGCCGCCGGGAATGACGGCGAGCAGATTATTCCAACCGCCGCGAATGCCGCCGCAATGCTTGTCGATGAGGTCCTTGAGCGGAATCCCCATCTCCTCTTCGACGACGCATGGCCGCTCGACGTGGCCCGAGATCTGAAAAAGCTTCGTCCCGGTGTTGTTCGGCAAGCCGAGCCCCGCGAACCAGGTTGCCCCGCGCCGCAGAATTTCACCCGCGACAGCGATGCTCTCGACGTTGTTGATCGTCGTCGGCGCGCCGTACAGTCCGACGTTGGCGGGAAACGGTGGCTTCAGCCGTGGCTGACCCTTCTTGCCTTCGATGCTTTCGAGCATCGCCGTCTCTTCGCCGCAGATATAAGCGCCGGCGCCGTGATGGACGTAGAGATCGAAATCCCAGCCGTGAATGTTGTTCTTGCCGATCAGTTTTGCTTCGTATGCTTCGTCGATCGCGCGCTGCAACGCCTCGCGTTCGCGAATGTATTCGCCGCGCACGTAGATGTAGCTGGCATGCGCGCGCATCGCGAATGAGGCTAGCAAGGCGCCTTCGATAAGAAGATGCGGATCGTGCCGCAGAATTTCACGATCCTTGCACGAGCCGGGCTCCGACTCATCGGCATTGATGACGAGATAGCTCGGCCGCGCATCGGCCTTCGGCATGAACGACCACTTGAGGCCTGTCGGAAATCCCGCACCGCCGCGACCGCGAAGTCCCGACTTCTTCATCTCATCGATGATGTAGTCGTGACCCTTTTCGATGAAGAACTTCGTGCCGTCCCACGCGCCGCGCTTCATTGCCGCCTTAAGCCAAGGCGAGTGGAAGCCATAAATATTGCGGAAGATGCGGTCGCGATCCTGAAGCATGGGGCTAATCCTTGGGCCTTTCACCGGCCTTGTTCTCGGGACGCCATCCCGACGCCAGCTTCTGCGCCTGCTCGATCCAATGATCGCGGACGACCCGCCCCTTGAATCCGTCGAGCTGACCTTCGAACCAAGCGACATTTTCGGGTGTCCACTTGGCGATCTGCTCGAAGTGCCAGATACCCATGGCGTTGAGCTTTTCGACCATCTTGTCGGCGACGCCACGGATGAGCGCCAGGTCATCACCGCGACCGCCGCGCGGCTTCTCCAGCAGATCGGGCTTGCCGGCGGAGCGCGCCCCTCCAATGGCCTGATCGCGCAACATGTCGGCTTTGATCTTGTCGAGTTCACCAGCCGACAGCGCCTTGCCGCCGCCACGCGCTTCAAGTTCCTTGACCAGACCGGCGTTGGCCATCGCCGCCAACGCTGCGGGATGAACGGGTGGATTCGCGCCGGGCGCTCCGCCGGGCGAAGACGGAGACGTACCCTCCGCAACGGCGGCCTTGTGCGTCGGCGAAGCGAGAGCCGATGCCGGCGACGCTTCTTGCGCTTTGTCGCCTCCCTCGGCCGTTTCTTCGAAGCGGGCTTTCCAGGCGCCGACAGTAGAACCGTCGTAAAGCGCCTCAGCGGTCAATGTCGTTGGACCGTGGGCTGGGCACGAGGCTTTGCGGCCGATCTGCGAGCCCCACTTCGGTTCGCGGCCAGCCAGGAAGCCATCGAGTATTTT
>JAICLG010000016.1 GCA_025927515.1 Hyphomicrobium sp. | reverse complement strand
TTATCTCGTAGGATGCGGCACGGATTTCAAAGGTCGAGCGCAGCGTCAGTTCGTCGAAATGATCGCTACCGCAAACGGGCCGGATAATTGTGACCGGCGTTGTCGTCGAGTGGTTATTCTTTTTGCGCGCCAGAACGCGCGCCAGTGTAAGCATCACGCTGATAAGATGCGCTGCCGTTGCCAGCGCGCAAAATATCAGAGCCGCCGTCGCCAAGCCGGCCATTGTTTCTCCGTCGAGACCTACCGCTGAATTTCACGATTTGATGAAATATCAGCGACAGATCGACGACGACTCTATGACGTCGAGTAAGCCCACGACCGATACGGTGCGTTATTTGCGCTCCGAAGTTGTCCCGACCATGCGGGCGTAAAGGTGCGTGGCGCAAAAAGCCCCGAGCACCGCGAGCACGACCATGCCTGCGACCGAGACCAAGCCTTCAGTTATGCCGAAAGTGAGCAGCGCCCAGTACGCAAGCGCGGAACCTACAAGGCCACCCAGCGCGCCCGCTACAGCGTTTGCCAATCCCCTCAGAGAAAGACCGTAGAGGAGGCCCACTATCAAACCCGGATACAATGCCGGCCAAAAATGATCGCCCATTGTGGATCCCTCACTTGGAATGTCGACAATCGACATGCGCGATTGCGATGTGCAATCGGCGATTGCTGCGTTCGATGTCAAGCTCTGACTATCTCACCGTTCAATCGGACCTTGCCCAAGCAAAAAAACCGACGCTCGAAAGCGCCGGTTTCAGGTGCCTGTTTCGCTTTTGCCAAGCGATCAGTTCCAGGGAGTAGAAACGCCTCTGCTTATCTAGAAGTCGGGAGTCGGTCCGACTGCGGAAACAGCTAGAACTGGGTCATTCACAGGCAGATCGCTTGCCGCGCCGAACTTTTCTTTTCGCGACAACAGCAACAATTTGCCGAGGGGCCGGAGTTCAGCGGGCCTCGCACGACTCTTGGCCTGGCGAAGAATGCTTCGGGTCATGGCGTCAGCCCCCCAGCCCGAAAGCTGACTGGCGCCGACGCCTGCGGTTTACCGCATGGGCAATCGCCGCTCGTTCAGCGAGGAACGGATTGGCGAAACGTCGGCCCTCCAATGCGTGGTAGCTCTGCAGCGCTGCGTGGAAGCGGTACTCGCGCTCGCCTTCTTCACGAATGATTATTCCGGCTTGGTCGTCGCCGACCTCAATGACGTAGGATTTGGACATGGTTTATGCTGCCGGCTTCGGTGCCGGCATCCTCTGACGTTCGAATTGGTGGTGAATGATCTGAATTGGCCTTATGGCCCTAGCAGCCACAACAACACGACATCAGCGCCCGATCGGCCGAAATCCTGGTCGGCTCATGCGTTCGGCTCATTGTCAGATTATCCATAGCGGTCTCCATAATGCGGAGCCCACGACCGTGCGTGGAGCTTAGCGTTTGATGACGCGGCGCAAGTCGCTTTCGAAATCACCGCGGCCAGCACAATCCTGCGATGGCGAAAACCAGATAATCCGAGCAGGCTTAAAAGGTCAAAGAAGAAGAATTGCATTGCATTTCACGGCGGTTCTGAACGAAATCGCGCGCCTGATGCGACTGGTCGCGGTTCGTCGCTCGCACGCTCTATGTTACGCCATTGTAAAGAGACGAAAATTTCAAGCTTCCTAGGGGAACCAAAATGAAGATTTGCATGATCGGGGCGGGCTACGTCGGGCTCGTTTCGGCTGCGTGCTTTTCAGACTTCGGCTGGACGGTTACCTGCGTGGATAAGGACGCTGAGAGGCTGGCCGATCTCAAGGCCGGGCGATCACCGATTTACGAGCCGGGTCTCGAAGACCTGATGGAGCGGAATGTCAAAGCTGGCCGCCTCGTGTTCACTGACGAGCTTGGACCGGCCGTCGCAGATGCCGATGTCGTATTCCTTGCGGTCGGAACTCCGATGCGGCGCGGCGACGGCTACGCCGATCTCTCCTATGTGTTTGCCGCCGTCGAGGAGGCTGCACCCCATCTCAAAGACTTTACCGTCATTACGACGAAATCGACGGTGCCTGTCGGCACAAGCCGCGAAATCGAACGCCGGCTTAAGGCCAAACGTCCCGATGCGAGCGTGGCTATTTGCTCGAACCCTGAATTTTTGCGCGAGGGTTCCGCGATCCAGGATTTCACGCATCCCGACCGTGTGCTTGTCGGCACCGACGATGCGCGCGCACGAAAGGTTATGGAGCAGGTGTATAGGCCGCTCGCGTTGCGCGGCTCTCCTGTGATGTTCGTCGATCGCGAATCGGCGGAGCTCGCGAAATATGCGGCGAACGCATTTTTGGCTCTCAAAATCAGCTTCATCAACGAGATCGCCGACGTGTGCGAGGCCGTCGGGGCCGATGTGCAAGAGGTTGCATCAGCGATCGGCAAGGACCGGCGCATCGGGGACAAATTCTTGCATCCCGGCCCGGGTTATGGTGGCTCCTGCTTTCCCAAGGACGTTTCGGCACTCATCCGGACAGCACGCGAAGCGCGGTCGCCGGTTTCGATCATCGAGCAGGTGGAACGCGTCAATCACGAGCGCAAGCTCGCAATGGCGGTGCGGATCGAAGCTGCCGCAGGCGGGTCGGTTCGCGACAAAACGATCGCCGTTCTCGGGGTGACATTCAAGCCCAACACCGACGACATGCGGGACGCTCCAAGTCTCGTGATCGTGCCAATGCTGCAAGAGCGAGGGGCGACGGTCAGAGTCTGCGATCCACAAGGGCGCCGTCAGGCCGAACCGCTGCTTCCTGGAGTTGTATGGTGCGAAGGCGCCAACGAAGCCGCGCAGGGGGCAGACATTCTCGTCATCCTGACCGAGTGGAACGAATATCGTGCGCTCGACCTCGATGCCATCAAGGCAAGGATGGCCGGAACGACAATCATCGATCTTCGCAATGTTCTCAATCCTGACGCCGTCTCCAGTGTCGGGATTGGATATTCCGGGATCGGGCGGCGCAAATTCGCGGATAAACAATCGACGAACTGAGGGCCTTTCGGAAGGGACCGTGCGTGGGGACCTTCGGGGTCGGGTTGCCGATACTGTCCTGCGGATTGGTTGCTGATACGAAGATCCTCAACTTCCTGATTGGTGAGGATTATCGGACGCGCCGGTCGCCAATTCCTCGGCTTTCTTGCCGGCGACTTCTTCGCGCAAGCTTCGGATTGCAATCTCACCCCCGGCAGAACACCGGGGGTATTTTTTCATGTCCGCAACGAAGGCTGCAGATGGTGGCGTAGAGCTGGTCCTTGGCCAGAGAGATGCGGGCCTTGCCGTCGGCGTCGTCGCAATCCTGACGATCCTGTTCCTGCCGCTCCCCTCATTCATGATTGATCTCGGGCTCGCACTTTCGATCGCGCTCTCGATCGTCATCCTGATGGTCGCCCTGTGGATACGGCGACCACTCGAATTTTCGGCATTCCCGACCGTTCTCCTGATTGCGACGCTGCTTCGCCTTTCGCTCAACGTCGCGACGACGCGGCTCATTCTCTCGCAGGGTGCTGACGGGCCGAACGCGGCGGGTCATGTCATCGCGGGCTTTGCGCAGTTCGTGATGGGCGGGCAATTCGTAATCGGCATCATCGTCTTCATCATTCTGGTGACCGTCAATTTCGTCGTCATCACCAAGGGCGCGACGCGTATCGCCGAAGTCGGTGCGCGCTTTACTCTCGACTCGCTGCCGGGAAAGCAGATGGCCGTTGACGCGGACCTCTCGTCCGGCGCAATCGACGAGAAGGAAGCTATTCGGAGACGCCGGGAACTCGAAGAAGAAAGCCAGTTTTTTGGCGCTATGGACGGCGCCTCAAAGTTCGTCCGAGGCGATGCGATCGCAGGCCTCATCATCACGGCCGTCAATATCTTCGGCGGCGTCATCATCGGCGTCACGCAATACGATTTGCCGTTCGAGCGCGCGATGGACACCTTCGTGAAGCTCTCGGTCGGCGACGGTCTCGTCACGCAAATGCCGGCTCTCATCGTCGCACTTGCTGCTGGCCTGCTTGTTTCGAAAGGCGGCACGCAAGGTTCGACCGAAGGCATCATCATAACCCAATTCGGGAACTATCCGCGGGCGCTGTTGTTCGCGGGTGGCGTGATGGCCGTCCTGGCCCTTGCGCCGGGACTTCCCCTTCTGCCGTTTGCCGCAATTGGCGGCATACTGACCTCTGTCAGCATCGCTCTCACGCGTCAGAGGGAAGCCGGGGCACGTGCTGCCGCAACCGCAAAGACGACGCAGGCGGTGACAGCCGAGGAGCAGTCGCGGCAGTCGATCCGTGAACAATTGAAGACGACTGAAATCGAAATTTGCTTCGGCAAGCAGATCTCGACCGTTCTGATGCGGCCTTCCAGCGACTTGTCGCAACGCGTCGCGAAGATGCGGCGCAAATTTGCGAAACAATATGGATTTGTCGTTCCCGAAATCAAATTGGCGGAGGATTTGTCCGTCCCGTCGAAGAGCTATCAAATCAAGGTGCATGGCACGGTGGTCGCCAGCGCCGAACTTCGCCTGGGCGACGTTCTCGTCGTCGTCGGCGACGGCCCCAAGCCCGACACGCCAGGAGACGAGACCCGGGAACCTGCCTTCGGTATGAAAGCCATCTGGGTGCCCGATATCTTCACCAATGCACTCAAGCGCGACGGATATGTTCCGGTCGAAAATACATCCGTGCTTCTCACGCACGTTGCCGAGGTTATCCGCAACAGCCTGGCGCAACTGCTCTCATACCGCGATTTGCGATCGCTTCTCGATCGCCTCGATCCCGAATATCGCAAGTTGCTCGACGAAATCTGTCCATCGCAAATTTCCTATTCCGGCCTTCAAGGCGTCTTGAAGATGCTTTTGGCGGAACGGATTTCGATCCGAAACCTGCATCTTATTCTCGAAGCCGTCGCCGAAATTGCTCCGTTCTCCCGCAAGGCGGAACAGATCACCGAGCACGTTCGCATGCGGCTCGCATCGCAGATTTGCGGCGATCTCAGCGAAAACAACTGCTTGAAAGTCGTACGCCTTGGAAACAAGTGGGAAGTCGCTTTCCACCAGGCTCTGAGACGCGATCCCAAGGGCGAGGTCGTCGAGTTTGATATCGACCCAAGGCTTATCGAACAGTTTGGCGGCGATCTCGCGCGCGTTATTCAACCGCTCATGGATGCGGGTCATCAATTCGTTCTGGTGACGGCCGCCGAGACGCGGCCCTACGTCCACACCGTCACCGAACGGCTCTACGGCACGCTGCCAGTTCTCTCGCATCTCGAAATCAGCCGTGGCGTGCAGATCCAGTCGCTCGGCTCGGTCTCATGATCGAGTTTACGCACGAAAGCCTACTCGTGCCGCTTATCATCTTCTGCCGGGTCGGTGCGTGCTTCATGGTATTGCCCGGTTTCTCCAGTGACCGTATCCCGGTCCAGCTCCGTCTCTTCGTCGCGATCGCGATTGCGCTCGCCCTGACGCCGCTTCTCTACGATGGCGTCCGGCCGCTGACGGATGGTCCAGCCGACGCCCTTATCGGATTGATCGTGACGGAGAGCCTTGCGGGCTTCTTCCTCGGCTTCATGGTGCGGATCTTCTTTCTGGCGCTCGAATTCGCGGCAATCGGAATGGCCAATTTCGCCGGCTACGGCTCGGCGTTTTCTCATGCAATCGAAGGCAATGATCCTTCGACGCCGTACTCCGCATTCGTCACAACTCCGGCCGTCGTCTTATTCTTCATCATGAACCTGCATGTGACGGTCATTCGAATGCTCGAGAACTCCTATCAGGTTCTGAAAGTCGGATCGCAGTTCGCCGTACCGCCTGATCTTTCGATGATCGTCACGACCTTCGGCGAAGCGTTCAAATTGACGTTGCAGCTCAGCGCTGCGCTCGTCGTCTATTCGATCATGGTGAACCTTGCCTTTGGGTTTCTCAACAAGATGATACCGCAGATACCATCTTACTTTGTTTCAACCCCATTCGTCGTGTTGGGCGGGCTTATCATTCTTCTGCAGATCGATGCGTCGATCCTGCAGATTTTTTCATCTCTTGTGGCGCATGCAATCGCGACGCTGGGGCAACATGGCTAGGACGACAAAGAAGCTGCAACGCCTTGTGAACGTTTTCCACGACCTGGAAACAGTCGCGCGTGTTCGCGTCGGCGAGCTGACGCGGGAGATGGCCGAGCATCGGGCGGCGCAGGACGATATATTGCGAAGCCTCGAAAACCCTTCGACGATCAATGGTCTTTTTACCGCGCTGCTCTCCAATCGAGTTGGCCGTCTCGAACGCCGTATTCAACAGTTGTCCCGCGAACACGAAATTGCACTGAAGCGCTATTCCGAGGCCGCAGCGCGCCGTCGAAGCGCTTCTGAACTCCTGGCCCAGACGCGGGAAGAAGAAGGCCGGAAATCCGAGCAAAATCAGCTTGAGGCGCTCCTGGAATTTCAGGAGGCGGTGGCGGCGCAAGGCCGGGGTAAGTCTGCGCGTCCAAGCTGAGATCATCTTCGTGTTCGCAGCGGTATTTGATCATGCCCGCAATACTCCGCGCCTCGGCCGCCGATATGGCAACCTGGACGGCAGGACAAACCGTCCGGCCGGCCTCTGTTGGCACCGGCGGACACGCGACGAACGCGGCTCACGGCAAACAGGCCATCGACAAGGCCAAGGCTGTCGGCCAGCAGTTCGAAGCACTCTATCTGCGCCAAATGCTCGAAGCTTCGATGCCAAAGGATTCCGAAGCGCTATTCGGCGACAGCACGGCAGGGCCGATGTGGCGATCGATGTTCGCGGACACGCTCGCAACCACGCTTTCGAAGACCGGCACCATCGGTATCGCGCAAATGATCGTCAAATCCGAATTCAACCACGTGAAGGAAAATAAATGAGCGCCGCTGTACTGGAACCGAAGGCCAAACCAGCGGCACCGATGCCAACGGGATTGCCGCCGACGGGACGCCGTCTCACTCCGATGACGCGCATGGCTCCCCAGGATCCCGAAGCGGCCCGCGCCGTGGTCGTCTCGGTCATTACGCGCATCGAGGGCTATCTTGACGAGGAGACGGCCGCGCTCAGCAAATCTCTGCAGTTCGATTTCAAAACGTCGAACGATCGCAAGAGTCAGGGCCTTCTCGACCTCAATCAAGCCTTGCGCCGGCTGCAGCGGACCGAGATCAACGCCGACCTGCAGCTTCGCCTTGCGATGTTTCGTGAGAAACTCGCCGTCAATCTGCACAAGATCCGCCTCCATCTTGAGGCCGTGAAAGAGATCGCAGCAATGCTTTCAGAAGCGATTCAGAATGCGGAATCGGATGGTACCTATACCCGCAATATCGGCCCATATAGGAATGCGCCGTGATCCGCATGATCCTGCTGAGCGTCGTGGCATGCCTTTCGACGGTCGGCGGCGTTTATGGCGCAGTCACTTGGAAAGCTGCGGCGGCCAATACCGCAGGCGAAGACACGCACCCCAAATTACAGATCATGAAGACGCCGATGATCAGCGTGCCCATACTCTCGGATGGCGAGGTTCTCGGATACGTTGTGACGCGGCTGAATTTTGCGGTCGATACAGAGCTTTTGAAAGAGAATTCCATTCAGCCGGACGCCTTCGTCGCGGATGAAGCGTTTCGCCTCATCTACGAGACGACCCCAAAGGATCTCAAGAGTGGACGCAAACAGGCGCTCAAGGATCTGACTGCAGGGATAATCGCGGGCACCAACAAGCGGCTTGGCGATGATGTGGTCAAAGACGTCATGATCAACACGTGGACCTATCTTTCGAAGCAAGACATGATGAGAGACAATGAGCGCCAATAATGACTTTGCATTCGAGGCGGTATTGCGTGAATCTGCTGCCGCGGCGGCATTTGACTTAAATTCAGTCCCTGCAGAAGCGCGCGGAGCGTCGAGTTCTAGCGGCGTCACGGCCTTTTCGGTCTTTGCCGGTCTCGGCATTATCTCGGCGGTGGTATTCGTTACGGGTTATTCGGCGTTGATGTCCGATACGCCCGCGATTTGGATCCACCGCCTGATGGCGCTGACGGTAGCTCAAAGCATTCTTATCGCAGCTGTCGCAATGAAGCTTCTGCCGCTTATCGAGCGCCGACATTTCACCGTGCGGATTGCTTCATTCTTCCCGGCCCGACAGATGCCGTTGCTGGAACTGCGGGAAATGCCAGAGGAGCGGTCTGAGCCATTACCTCCGCCGCTACCGCAGAAGGCTCCCGTCATTGGCGGCAAGCTCGCGGGGCGCGAATTTCTAGAGTTCAATGATGGTTCGATCGAGATCGATACGCTCGTCGGCCGCCGGCGTTTCGTTTCACTCGATGCTGCGCGCGAATTCGTCGGAGCGTAGATAGTGTTTAGGCTGTCAAGGCGAAGTCATCGAAATCGCCGGCCGCTCCATGCGAATCCTCATCGCGCTTAATTCCATTAAGCCGATCGCTCATTTCGGCCAATTTTACGCAACGCGACGCTTCCGCGGCGTCTATTTCCCATTCTGGCAATGCGAGCTTCGAGACGCCTCCGAGATAATCGGAGATGGCATCCAGGCTCTGCGAGATGCGATCGATGGATTGAAGTTCATAAAGCGCGCCTGAACCGCTGATCTGGCCCGAAGAAACGAGCTTGCCAACGACTTCCTGCAGTTCGTTCATCGCATCCGCAAGAAGGCGAACCTCGTGGCTCACGGTCGCAAGGACCTCCGGCAGCGGGGCGAGTGCGGTCTTGCCGGTCTTCGGATTCTCGTCACTTGTGCTCATAACTGCCCCGTTGCATGAAAGATCAAAACAATTCGAGTTCGCCCGCGTTGCTGACGATGGCGGGCGCGGCAGGAATCGGGCGGCGCTCGATTTCGGTCGTCTCCGCAAGCAAAATCTGTCGCGCACGTCCCGAGACGGGCCAATACTGAATGCGACGCCCGCGCAGTCCGCCTGTGCTACCGCCCACGTTCGCGATACCTTCATCACGCAGGAAACGCTCAGCGAATTCGACATTAAGCTTGCCGATGTCGTTGTGGCCTCTCGCCGTTCGAGCGCCGCCAAAGAGCTTGGCCTCTAGGCGATCGCGGCGCGCGCCGTGCTTCAGCAGGCCATTAACAAGCAATTCCATGAGGTGAACGCCGAGACGTTCAGCCTCGCCCGATCTGCTTTTGCCGTGCGTACCGGGCAGAAGAAAGTGATTGATGCCGCCGACACCCGCGAGGGGGTCGCGGATGCAGGCCGCAACGCACGATCCAAGGATCGTCGTCACCATCACGTCCTTGTCGTCAGCGACGTAGTATTCGCCCTGAATGATATGGACACGGTTGTCCTTGGATAGCGAAGCGGTCATGTGAGCTTGCCGACAACCGCTTCTATGCACGTCTTGAGCGCCGGTACCGTAAAGGGCTTCGCGAGGAAGTTATTGAGGCCCCACTTTTTGCCCTCGTCGATAAGCGCCTTGTCGCCCTTACCCGTTACGAGAATGAAACCCACTTTGCTGGTCGGCCCATGCTGTCGCAGGGCGCGCAGAAGCTGTATTCCGTCGATCTTCGGCATATTGAAATCGGAAATGACCAAGTGGCATGGCGCGGTCATCATCATTTTCAAGGCTTCTTCGCCGTCCTTGGCGACCTTGAAGGATTTGAGCCCGATCTGGTCGAGTCCATCGGTCAGCAGTGCACGACTGACAGATGTGTCGTCTACCACCATAATCGACAGTTGCTGCATTGAGGGCATAGCTCGCCTCCCTAGTGTTTCTTGATCGTTGACGTTTCTGCGATGATGGCTGCTGCAAGGCCATCAAGCGGCAATTGCTTTTCGACTGCGCCGATTTCGAACGCAGCTTTGGGCATGCCGTAGACGATGCAGCTCGATTCGTTCTGCCCGAATGTTTTCGCTCCGGCTTTACGCATCGAGAGTAAACCCGCGGCGCCGTCGCGGCCCATGCCGGTGAGGATAACGCCGACGGCGTTTCGGCCGCAGGCATGCACTACCGATTCGAACAATACGTCGACCGAAGGGCAGTGACCATTCACGCGGTCGCCAGACTTCAACCGGCAATGCAAATTGGATGTGCTCGAAACTTGTAAGTGCTGCGTGCCGCCGGGCGCCAAATAGACATGCCCCGGCTCGAGTTTGGCACCGGTATATGCCTCCTGCACCTTCGCAGGACACACGCGGTCGAGCCGGCCCGCAAAACTGCGCGTGAACGAGGGCGGCATATGCTGGGTGATGACCGTCGGAGGACAATTCTCGGGAAAGTGCGATAAGAGCGCGATCAAGGCCTCGACGCCGCCGGTCGATGCGCCGATCGCGAGGACACGGCCGTCGGATACGTATTGGGCATGCGCTGACTTCCTATCCGCTGCTGCACCAGGATGTCCGGTGTCTCTGGTCAGCGGACGCACGCGCGCCGATGCTGCAATCTTGATCTTGGCGGGCAGTTCTTCAAATATATGTTCGTTGCCGGGATGAGGTTTCTCGAAACAGTCGACCGCCCCGATCTCAAGCGCACGTACCGTCTCTTCGGCTCCACGGCTCGTCAGCGTCGATACCATGATGACCGGCATCGGTCGCAGCCTCATGATTTTCTCGAGAAACTCGAGACCACTCATATTCGGCATTTCGACGTCAAGCGTCACGACATCGGGATTGAGCGTTTTGATGGCCTGTCTCGCCTGCAGCGGATCTTCGGCCTGGCCAACCACTTCGATATCCGGGTCCTGAGAAAGCGCGGACGCGATCAGACCACGCATCGTCGGTGAATCGTCAACGACCAGGACTCGTATTTTCTTCATTGCGGCAAACCGGCTTTCTTCCGGTAGCTCGTGATCCCATCGGCTTGGAGGGAGTTCGTGGCGGGCCCGGAGACCCGCTCCGAATGTCCGATATAGAGGGCGCCGCCGTCTTCGATCATGTTCGACAGGCGACGCCAGATCATTGCCTGCGTATCGCGATCGAAATAGATGACGACGTTCCGGCAGAAGATGGCGTTGAACGGCCCCTTGAACGGCCAAGACCCCATCAAATTGAGTTCACGGAACGAAACAAGCGAGCGGGCCGTATCGCAGACGCGCATTGAGCCGGTATCTCCGGGCACCGGCTCAAGCCATTTCGTGCGCATATCCTTCGGGATTTCCGCCAGTTCTTCTTTGCGATACTGGCCTTTTTTTCCGTGCGCCACGACGTGCGGGTTGAGATCCGTTGCAAGAATCCTGATGTCTCGTTCCGCTGCGTCGGGAAATACCGATAGGACGGTCAAGGCCATCGAGTACGGCTCCTGGCCCGTCGAGCATGCCGCGGACCAGAGCCTGAGGCGTCCGCCACTCCGCACATGGTCGGCCAGCGGCTCAAGAATGGCTTTGCGAAGATGATCGAAGTGGTGTGGCTCCCTGAAGAACCGCGTGACGTTCGTCGTCAGTGCAGCGATCATGCTGCCGCGTTCGCTCTCATTTTCACGGACCGTGCTGCAATACTCGGCAAACGTACCAAGGCCCAGCGCTCGCAATCTTTTTGCAAGGCGAGAGTAGACGAGCGTCGCCTTGGATTCCGGCAGATCGATTCCCGCTTCTGACTTCGCGATTTCCGCTATCGCAGCGAAATCGGCGGCCGAAAACTCGAACTCTCCCGTCACGAGCGCTTTTGATGATTTCGCGGATGAACGCTGAACCGCAGTTATCATGCTGCCGCCTTCGCGTTGATCGGCAGAACGCTATCGAGCGTTACGATGCTGATCATACGGCCATCGACGGCATACACACCTTTGACGAACGTCTTCGCCATATCCGAAGCAATGTCGGGAGTCGGCTGCATCGATGCTTCCGATGACGTCAAAATGTCGGAGACCGCATCAACGAGCAGACCGACGATCTGCTGATGAATATGGACGACGATGATGACGCTGCGTGGCGTGGGCTCAGTCAGCCCGAGGCCGAAGCGCATCGCCAGGTCGACGATTGGGAGCACGGCACCGCGCAGGTTGATGACGCCGCGAACATACGGCGGCGCGTGCGGCAACGGCGTTGCAGGCGTCCAGCCGCGGATTTCCCTTACGCCCATGATATCAACGCAGAACTCTTGCGCGCCGACACGAAAAGCCACGAATTCGTTGTTTGCAGAGTTGGCTGCGAAACCGTTCTCTTGCATGACCCTCATCCTCCCGTTCCATAGTGCAGCTCGCCGGACAACGACTCTTCAAACGATGCGGTTACCAATGCATCGACGTCGAGTATGAGGGCGACGCGTCCATCTCCGAGGATGGTCGCGGCTGCGATTCCGGCTACCGTGCCGTAGTTTGCTTCCAAGCTTTTGATGACGACCTGTCGCTGATCCTGGATCGAATCGACCAGGAGTGCATTGCGTGTCCCGCCGCCGGTTTCGACGAGGATTGCGACGCTGTTCTCGGGTTGTGCGGGAGTATCCCGGAATCCGAGTTCTGCACCGAGGTCGATCAGGGGAACGAAGGTTTCTCGGATCGACATGACGCGACCTTCGGCGCCAAGTCCATGAATGTCCGTCTTCTTGGGTTTCAGCGTCTCGACAATCGCGGTGAGCGGAACGACCAAGGTCTGGCCGGCGACCGAAACGGCCATTCCGTCGAGAACGGCGAGCGTCAGCGGAAGACTCATCGAAAAGGTGGAGCCGAGGCCCGGGCGCGATGAAATCGAAATGCGGCCACCGAGCGCCTGAATCGAGCGCTTGACGACGTCCATGCCGACGCCCCGTCCGGAAATGTTGGATATCGTTGCGGCAGTCGAGAAGCCGGGCAAGAACAGCAAATTGTCTATGTCGCTGTCTGAAAGCTGCGCATCGGCGGGAATCAAGCCCTTCTTGATCGCGGATGCGAGGACCTTCTGCCGGTTGACGCCAGCGCCATCGTCGGAAATCTCAATGACGATGCGCCCGGACCGGTGGGCGGCCGTCAATCGGACGGTTCCTTCGGCTGGTTTACCCGCTGCGAGGCGCACCTCAGGCGCTTCGATACCGTGATCGACGGCATTGCGGATCATGTGCGTCAGGGGCTCGGCCAAGCGCTCGACGACCGTCTTATCGACTTCTGTCGCTTCGCCCTCGGTCTTGAGACGCACTTCCTTGCCGGTGGCATCGGCGACTTCGCGAACCGTGCGCGACATGCGCTGGAACATCGGCTTAACGGGCTGAGCGCGTATCGCCATGACGCTCTCTTGAATCTCGCGCGTAAGCTGCTCGAGTTCCTCAAGGCCGATCACAACGGACGACGAGCCTGCGAAATTTGCTTCGATGACGCGCTGAGACAGCATCGCCTGATTAATCACGAGTTCGCCGACCAGGTTGATCAAACGATCGACGCGGTCGAATTCGACGCGGATCGTTGTTTGGGTCGGCACGGAGGCTATTTTTGCCTCGGGCTTCGCGGCTTCGACGCTTAGCACATGGACCGCAGCCGGCTCCGAGCTCGGTGTTTCGGTCGGAGACATTTCTTGCTTCGGCGCTGATTCTTCTTGCCCTGCTTCAACCGGCATTTCCAGCATGGTGGTCGGTGCTTCTGCGGATGTGCTGCCGAGCGCCTGGGCCAATAGCGCTGCGATGTCGGCGTCCGACACTTCGGCCTGACCGTCGGTCTCTATTGCCAGTTCCGCCTCGCCTTCGACGAATTCAAACACTTCGCGGACCGAAGAAATTTCTGCCTCCGATGAGAGGCTCACTGACCATGAGAGGTAAGCGCCGTTCGGATCGACCTCGTCGAGGCTTGGTATCGCCGAGGCATCGCAGGTCGCTTGCATCGTGCCGAGACGGTTCAATTCCCGAAGCACCAGAACAGCTTCGTTGGCGTTATCGTAGAGCTCAGCGCGCGGCGTAAAATTGATGTGATACTCGTGCAGCGCATTCGCGACAGGAGCTGCTTCGACCGAAATCTCGGGCAGTCCGAAGTCGATGACGGTTGGTTGGAAGTCGATGGGTTCTTCGACCTCTTCGACGCCATCGACCACAGTCAACGCCTTAACGTCCGCGGCGATGCCTTCGTAGCTCGCTTCATTGATTTCCCGGCCGTCACGCGACGCTTCCACTAAGTCCGCGAGAACGTCGGCGGCGCGCAGCATGACCTTCATCACATCCGGCGTTGGCGTAAGCTTGCCGCCGCGAACATGGTCGAGCGCCGTTTCGAACGTGTGGGCAAATTGCACAAGTTGGGAAAGCTTGAATGCGCCTGCTCCACCCTTGATCGAGTGCACCGCGCGGAAGACGGCGTTCACCGTCTCGGAATCGGCATTACCCTCATCCATTGCGAGCAAACCAAGCTCCATTTCGGAGAGCTGCTCTTCGCACTCCTGGAAAAAGGTCTGCCGTATCGCCGCCATTGAATCCACGACCGCTCCCCCTTTCGTCTCTTAAGCTGCGACCCGCCGTATGGCCGCGATGAGTTTCGTCGGCTCGAACGGCTTGACGATCCAGCCGGTTGCACCGGCTTCCTTGGCGCGCATTTTTTTCGCCGCGTCGCTCTCGGTCGTCAGGACGAGAATCGGAACCTTGCGATAGCGGTTGTCCTTACGAACCGCTTCAATCAGGCCGAATCCGTCCATCTTCGGCATATTGATGTCGGTCACGATGACGTCGGGCGTAGACGCCCGCAGGACTTCGAGACCATCAACGCCGTCCACGGCCTGCAGGACGTTGAACCCCGCTTCGGCGAGCGCCATTTTCAGCATATCGCGCATCGTGCGCGAGTCATCGACGGTGAGTATCGTCTGCGTCATTGTTGGGGTCCTTCGAGCAGCAGATCTTCGTGCGGCAATCCGATGAGGGCGATGGTTTCAAGCAGCTCTGCACTCGCACTCGTCATGCGATAGCTCTGTTGATCAGCCTGCCAGGTGCGCGCTGCAGCGACCAGAACTTGCAGTGACTGCGCGCCTACTCGCCGAACCTCGCTTGCGTCGACGACGATTGCGGTTCCCCGGCGCGCAAGCAGCATTTCCTTGATCGCCGACGCCGCCGACGAGTCGAGACAATCCGGCAGCATCAGGCATTCCGGATTGTGCTCTGCCAGGGCCGCCGGCGCTTCGACGCCTTGATCTTCGAAAGCCACGACTTCCGCCGCTGTCGCGATTTCAGTTTTTGACGCCGGCTTTGTCTCAGCTTTCGCGCGATTCACTTTCGAGCGACCGCGTGTTGTGCCGCCCGATTTTTGCTGTGCCCGCGGCATTAGAATTCCTCCCAACCCGCGTCTGCACCGGCGTTCTGATGACGGGCGCTGCCGTTAACGGCGACCTTCAGCTTGGCGGCCGGGCGTGCGGCCCGCGCTGCGGGCTTGGCCGTTTCACGGCGCGAGGCGATCTCAACGACCGTGTCATCGCCTGTCTTGAAGCGGCTGACGAGCTGGGCAAGCTCCTCCGTCTGCTGCGCGAGGGTCTGGGTTGCCGCCGTCGCTTCCTCGACCATGGCCGCGTTCTGCTGCGTGACCTGGTCCATTTCATTGACAGCGGTGTTGACCTGCTCGAGTCCGTGCGCCTGCTCGTTGGCGCTCGCCGCGATCTCGGTCACGATCGAGTTGATCTCGGCGACCTGCGTGACGATGCGCGTCAAAGCAAGTCCGGTTTCACCGACCAGCTGCACACCTTGAGCAACCTGACCAGTCGACGCGGAAATCAAGCCCTTGATCTCCTTCGCGGCCTCAGCCGAGCGCTGCGCCAATGCACGAACTTCGGATGCGACGACCGCGAAGCCGCGTCCCGCATCACCTGCACGCGCGGCTTCGACGCCTGCGTTCAAGGCCAGAAGGTTGGTCTGGAAAGCGATCTCATCGATAACGCCGATGATCTGGCTGATTTGTTTCGACGAGTTCTCGATGCCGGTCATCGCCTCGATGGCCTTGCGAACAATCTCGCCACTCTTTTCCGCATCAGCCTTGGCGACCGAAACGGTCTCGCGTGCGTGTGTCGCCCCGCTCGCCGTTTTGTTGACGGTGTCGGTGATCTCCTTGACCGCGGCTGCCGTTTCCTCAAGGCTTGCGGCCTGATTTTCGGTCCGGCGGGAAAGGTCGTCTGAAGCCTGCGAGATTTCGTCGGTTCCGAGCTTGATGCTGCCCGCGCCTTTTTTGACGAGCGAGATCGTGCTCTTCAAAGTCGACGCCGCCGAGTTGAAGTCTGCCTTGAGCTTTGCAAACTCCGGCGCGACGTCGATGTAGAGCCCCGTTTCGAGATCGCCCGCGGCCAATTCGGAAAGCGCTGCACCAAGCGATTCGACTACGACATGAATCTGCTTCTCAGCCTCGATCTTCGCAGACTGCGCCTGCTCAAGCTGACCCATCATCAAATTCATCTGGCTTACGATCGGCTCGTATTCTTGGATAACCTTCTCGTTGATCCTGTGCGAGAAATCACCGCGTGAAATGCGATCCGCCGCGGACGTGAAGGCGTCCATAAAGCGCTCGTGCTCCTTGGCGTAGTGATCACCCTGCTCTTGCTGTTGCTTGGCGGCTTCGACGGCAGCGTCGGTCATCGCCTTGTTTTCAACGAGGGCTTCTTTGAAGCGCTCCAACGCGTGAGCTATTCCGCCGTTCTCGTTCGTGTCCGTCAGGCAGGGAATATCGACGCTCAGGTCCTTATGGCTGAGCTGGTCCATAGCGCGGACAAGATTTGCAAGGCGGCTTGTAATCCCCCGCGAAATCATCGCGACGATGAAGACGGCGGCGACGGTCGCGGCGATTAACAGAGCGAGCGTGCTATAGAGGGCTGATCTATCGGCGCTTGCGTGATTTTCTGCGAGGCTGATGAACAGGCCCGCGGCGGCATCGGCGGCGGAGCTTGTCGCGTTGCTCGCATTATCCACCGCGTCCCGTAAATCGGCACCGATGGCAGCATTTTGATAATTGGCAGCCTTGATACGAGATGCGATTTGATCGAGCTGCGAGAGGAGCTCGTCTGCTGACGTGCCGAAAATCCGCTTAGCTTCGCCGGACGGATTGTTGGCGAACAAGTCGGCAAGCGGCTTGCGCAGATTGTTCGAAGCGTCTCGCAGCGTTGCATAATTCATCGCCAGCGTCGCTTCTCCTGCCGTCGCCGAGTTCAGCGTCTCACGAAGCCTTGCGAGCGCCAGCTTCACCGGCGCAAGACGCTTGATAAAGATGTCCTGCGCACTGCTGGTGTCGATCGATGGGTCGACAGTAATACCCGAGGCATCGGCGAGTTTGTCCAGCAAAACGGCGGCCCGGCCGACCTTTTCGGTTTCCGTCCGCGCGGAGGCGAAGGAGTTGATATCCGGCTCGAGACCGAAACTCTGGTTGGCACTCGCCGTGATCGCCGCGTGACCACCGCCTGCGTTGCCCATGCTCGTATTGGAGCTAGATGTTACGTCCTGCCAAATGGCTTGCCCAAGCTTGGCACCCGACACTTCCGTCTCGACCGCATGGATCTGGGCGAGCTTATTTTCCGTATAGATGTATAGCTGCGCCAAGGACGGAATTAGAAAAATCGACGATATAAGAGCAAGCCGACGCGGCATTGACCATTTGCTGTTGATGTACCCGATGACCATGTCTTTTGACCTGTTCTAAGTGACTGTTGATACGTCTCTTTAATTCGATGATTGGCGCGCCGTTACACGGCACGCGCTTCCTGGCTTCAACACGTCAATGCGGTTGAAGCCGGATATGTTTTTTGAAGCTTTTGCGGCTTTGTAGGCGGACGACCGCTCGGCAGGCGCGGCCAAGCCATTGCGATATTCGCGACGATCAGCGAATTTCTTCGGTCCGATAGCGATATCGGATGCAATCGAGCATGCGCCATGAGGGTGTTCCTGCTTCCAAGAGCGCGGAACATGTCGGGTTGTAGCCGACCCGGTTGCGCGGCGTCATGCCTATGATTTGTCGAATATCAAGCAACCGTTCGCTACAATTAATCGGCAAAACTATCGAATTCGTTTACGAGCGAAATATTGCTGATCTTTTCGGATAAATGCTTTTTAATAAATGGGGTGGCCTGCTTTTTCTCATTGCTGCGGGATTCAGCCGTTTTTTTCCTTCGTAATTTTCCCACCGGTTAATAACGTGATTCTTTCTTTTCGGTCCTGCTGGGGTGTTTATGATTCCCGCGTTATCGCTTCAGCCATGAAATTCGGCGTGGCGGCTTTATATATTTGACGCCGACCGAAATGTCGTCCACGTGGACAATCTTGCACCTGACAATGAAATCGTCGCCCGGAATTTCGAGTTCGAATTCCGGCTCAATCAAAGCTGGTTTTGAAAGCTTGATTCGGGCTCCGCCGTCGGAAAGATCGACGACAAAACCGGCTATACGCCGCCCGTCAGCCAGAACCAGGGCGGC
>JAICLG010000056.1 GCA_025927515.1 Hyphomicrobium sp. | reverse complement strand
TCGAGCGAAGCGCTTGAGGCTTACATCAAAGAGGTGCGCAAAGCTGATCTCGCCGAACAAGGCGATGAGGATGTCGTCCGCAAACTGAAATCGGATTTTGCTGCGAAAGGTATCGCGGTCGATGATACCGAAATCCGAACCTTCATGGCCAACGCTCTGGCGAAAGCCGTCGTCGATCTCCAGTCTGCGAAGCGCTGAACTCGTCGCGAACCTCTACTCGTCACTATGTAGGCACTGTTCCCTCTCCTCATTCCTTCAATGGGGAGAGGGGCCGCAGCATGCATCAATCGCGAGGCCGCCCTAACTGTTCTGCTGACGAATGGATCCTCGGCATAAAGCCGATGACATTTGTGCTTGAGCCATCCCAATGCGGATGAGCGTATCAACCGAGCTGACTCAAGAACTTCCCGAACTGTAAAAGCCCCTCTGGCCACGGACCATGCCCCGAGGCGATGTTGATGTGCCCGCTCTCGCCGGCGTCCGACAACCTCGCGCCCCACTTGTCGGCCAGATGCTCAGCGCGCGCATAGCTGCAATAAAGATCATTGTTGGCAACGACGAGGTGCGCCGGAAATGGCAGGCGCCGTTCCGGCATCGTCTCGAAGCCGCGCGGGCCCTTATCCGGCGGCCAGCGCCTACCGCCAGTATCCGGCCAGTACTGCGCATAATCGACGTCAGCGGGGGCCACGAGAAAAGCTCCGATCACGCCGCTGCGTTTCAGCTTGTCGGCGGCATAGACGAGCGCCGGAACGCCGAGCGAATGCGCCACCGCCACAACCGGCTGCGTCGCACCGGCTGCGAACTTAGCCATGCGATCGCCCCAGGTCTCGACGTCCGGATTATCCCAGTCTTCCTGGATGACGCGCCTTGCCGTCTTGAGGTTCCGTTCCCAGCGAGTTTGCCAGTGGTCAGGGCCCGAATTCTGCCAGCCGGGCACGATGAGAATGTCGACTTCCGAGGTTTTCATCGCTGACGTGCTTAGCGGACGCGCTGCGCCGATGGAAGGGCCGCCGTTCGGTGCATGGGGACGGAAGTTCACGCTGTTTCGGGGGAACCACCGTGCCTGACTGGCGTTGCTGCCAGACACCAATCCCCGCCGTCCGAGGAGACGCCTGATGAAAATTGAAAACCTGGAAGACCTTTTCATTCACACGCTGGAAGATGTCTACTTCGCCGAAGGAAAGCTGATGAAGGCTCTGCCGAAAATGGCGAAAGCGTGCGATTCACCGGCGCTGGCCAAGGCCTTCATGAGCCATCTCGAAGAGACCAAGGAGCACGTGACCCGCCTCGATGAAGTGTTCAAGGCGCTGGGCAAGAAATCTAAAGGTGTTGAGTGTCCGGCGATCAAAGGAATTCTGGAAGAAGGCGAAGAACTGATGTCGGAAGTCAAAGACCCCGACACCCGCGACGCTGCGATGATTGCAGCCGGACAAGCCGCCGAGCATTACGAAATCACGCGCTATGGAACGCTCGTTTCGTGGGCGAAGCTCCTCGGCCATAAGGATGCTGCGTCCATCCTCGAAAAGACATTGAAAGAAGAATACGCAGCCGACGATAAGCTGACCAAGCTCGCCGAAAGCCGTCTTAACAAGCAAGCAGCTTGACGTCAGAGGCGACACGGACGAACCGACATCATTGCGCCGCTGCATCCCGTCTGCAGCGGCGCAATGCCATGAAAATTTGCGCAGTGTTTTCCGCAATCATTCGTAAGAGTTGAGGATCTCCCGAAACGGGGCAGAAGCCGGCACGCGATAAGCTGGCGTGCTTCCCGGCCGAGGAGATCACGCATGCGAACCGCTACCAAGTTCTTCCTCCAAACCTGTCTCGCCGCGCTGGTTGCTGCCCCAGCCTGCGCCTTCGCCGACGTCAGCAACGTCGTGCAGTCGTGGCGGACCGGCGGCGGCTGGCTCACCGAGCTCCGCCAGCACGCAGACGGCGCGCGGGTCTGCTCATCCGGCAAGGCGTTCCGGGAGGAGCACCCATTTGGCCTCTCCATCGTCGAAAGCGGTCAGATCATGCTGGTGACGCTTGTCGACGAACAGCAGCCGCCGACGGTCGGAGGCCCGATGAAATTCGTTGCCGGCGACCGCGAGCTTGGCAACTTGTCTGCCATGACCCAAGGTCCGGCGTTCGCTACGATCGAGAGCCAAAGCACTGCGACGCGCCAACTCATCGCAACGCTACCGGACCGGCCGGTATCGATCGACGTCGGCGGGCGCCACTATCGCGCAGACCTGACGGGTCTGACGGAAGCCCGCCAGCAACTTCAAACCTGCATGGAGCAAGCGGCCAAATAGCGCCTCACACGGAGCCGAAGACGCGCTTGAAGATCGTGTCGACGTGCGCCGTGTGATAGTCGAGGTCGACCATCGCTTCGAGCTTCGCCACCGGAACCTTGGCCGTAACATCCTTGTCCTGCTTGAGCTCGGCGAGGAAGTCCTTGTCCTGCTCCCACGTCTTCATCGCGTTGCGCTGGACGAGCGCGTAGGCGTCCTCGCGGCTGACGCCCGCCTGCGTCAAAGCCAGAAGGACGCGCTGGGAATTGTGCAGGCCTCCGAGCTTGTCGAGGTTCTTCTTCATATTTTGCGGATAGACGACGAGCTTCTCGATGACGCCCGCGAGCCGAACGAGGGCAAAGTCGAGCGTCACGGTTGCGTCGGGCCCGATCATTCGTTCGACGCTCGAATGCGAGATATCGCGCTCGTGCCAGAGCGCCACGTTCTCCATCGCCGGTATGGAATAGCCGCGAACCAGCCGGGCAAGCCCGGTCAGATTCTCCGACAGCACCGGGTTGCGCTTGTGGGGCATCGCCGACGAACCCTTCTGCCCCGGTGAGAAGTATTCTTCCGCTTCGAGAACCTCGGTCCGCTGCAGATGCCGGATCTCGGTTGCCAGCCGCTCGACGCTCGATGCTACGACCCCCAGCGTCGCGAAGTACATGGCATGGCGATCGCGCGGAATGATCTGCGTAGAGACGGGCTCCGGCGACAGGCCCATCTTTTGCGCGACATACACCTCGATCCGCGGATCGATATTCGCGAAGGTGCCGACTGCGCCCGAAATGGCACATGTCGCAACTTCTTTTCGGGCGGCGATCAAACGCTCGCGGGCGCGCTCGAATTCGGCATAGGCATAGGCAAGCTTGATGCCGAAGGTCGTCGGCTCGGCGTGGATGCCGTGGCTCCGCCCGATCGTGACCGTGTTTTTGAACTCGTACGCACGCGTTTTAAGCGCCGCGAGCAGGCGGTCAACGTCGGCGATCAAAAGGTCGGCGGCCCGCACGAGCTGCACGTTAAGGCACGTGTCGAGAACGTCCGACGACGTCATACCTTGGTGCACGAACCGTGCATCGGGACCGATGAATTCGGCCAGGTGGGTCAGGAACGCGATGACGTCGTGTTTGGTGACGGCTTCTATTTCCTCAATTCGCGCCACGTCGAATGTCGCCGCCGATCCCTTTTCCCAGATGCTTTTTGCCGCAGCCTGCGGAATAAGCCCGATTTCCGCGCTCGCCGTCGCGGCATGGGCTTCAATCTCGAACCAGATACGGAAGCGCGTTTGCGGCTCCCAAATGGAGGTCATTTCAGTGCGGGAATAGCGTGGGATCATTCGGGGCAAATCCTTGATGCAGCGCGGGAGGCGTAGCAGAGAGGCAACGGCGCATCAATCAATCACGCGCGATTAATACGCATGATGCGTAAGTTCGAGAGAAGCCCGCGTCTCACCGCTGTGCAGCTAATGCTTTGCAACAATTTGTGAAGCAGCGCTCCTGATTGTCGCCAGTGTCTCGCCACGAACGACGGAGTAGATGTCGAAATGAGCACTGGGGACAACTCCGCTCGTTCAGCAACTATTCACGGCAGTTGGGTCACAGTCGCATAATTCGTCGGTCATTCACTTTAATACCGCATTTAATTCGCCGACCGACGTGCCTAAATTGGAAGATAATGAGTCTAGAGGGACGTTCCGGTTGGCGAACTCGGATGCCCTTAAAGAATAAAGCGGGAGACACTGAGGATATGGCACAACAGATGGGCAGCGGCGAGTTAGCTGAGCTGGTCCACCAAATGGAACAGTCAGATGACGATCCGCGCCAATGCTACGCACTGGTCAAGAAACAGATCACTGAATTTCGGCGATCGGGCCGGGCTGTTCCCGATGAGCTGTCGAGGCTTGAACGACAATTGCTTTCGGAATGCATGCAGGCCTCTCAGGGCCGTTGAGCCGATAGATTTGGCGCGACGCGGATTGAGACGTTAGCGGAACAACTGGCCGGGACGAGCCCGGCCGGAGCGGGATCGCCCGGTTTTGGAATCGGGCTTGTGAACGTGGGCCTGGGGGCCGCTTACGCAATTTTGGAGAAGGGACTCCGGCCATTTGAACCCGAAGTCGCCGCGTCGATTGCCGCTTTTCCAGCAGAACCCGCTTTAGAGTATGTTGTGCGTGCCGTCGCAGAACGGTTCGTCGTCCGTCGCCTTGCAACCACACAAGTTGAACGTGCCCGTCTGCTCGACGATGAAGCGCAGCGGCTCGAAGGTCGTGCCCTCATGCGAGCCATCGCAAAAAGGCTGCGTTTTCGATCTGCCGCAACGGCAGAACCAATATTCCTGGCCCTCCGTCAATTCGACCTGAAAGGGCCCCGTTTGGGCGACGATCGCCTCATCCGACATTTTCGATCCTCCTGCCTGCCCCCGAGCAGCCATGCCTCGACCGGAAAATGGGTCCGGACGCTCGGGTTCGAGACTCGCCTATCGACTTTGCCCGGAGAGAGCAAGTGCCGCCCGGCCTAGGTCCTTCCGTGTCGCGGCCTTCGCCGGAATGACAGCTAAAAAGATGGCGCTCGAAGGATCTCTTAAGCCCTCCAATGATCAACCCCTGGGAAGCTTTCGCGCCGGCATCCAGAGCCGCGCGAAAGGCGTTATCCTGGGCCTGCGGGCTGTGGACTTCGGGCGAAGGCTGGGCGAAGCTCCGATTGCGCAGAATCCGCGGGGGGAATCCGGGAGCGGCGCGGATACCGGCTGCCAGGGCAGGATACCGGCCGACGCAACGGCTGCATGGAACAGGGGAGCGGAGCAATGCCAAATCTCTTTCGCAAGAAAGCCGTCGCCTACGACAACTCCGAATTCGGGCTGAAACGGTGTCTTAGCGCGCTCGACCTGACGCTCCTTGGCATTGGCGCGATCATAGGCACCGGCATTTTCGTCCTGACGGGTATCGCAGCCGCCACACAGTCCGGCCCCGCGGTCGTCCTGTCGTTTGTCGTAGCCGGCCTCGCCTGCGGCTTTGCCGCCCTGTCTTACGCCGAACTGGCGTCGAGCGTCGGTGGCTGCGGAAGCGCCTACGGCTACAGCTACGCAGCCTTCGGCGAATTGATCGCCTGGATCATCGCCTGGGATTTGATCCTCGAATATGGCGTCTCGGTCGCCGCCGTCGCCAACGGTTGGTCTGGGTATTTCAACAACGCGCTGACCGCGATCGGCATCGGTTTGCCCGACGAGTTGACGAAAGGTCCTTTTGCGGGTGGCATCGTCAACTTGCCCGCGTTTGCCATCGTCCTCGGCCTGATGGTGATGCTGATCATCGGCATCAAGGAAAGCGCCCGGCTCAACAACGCCATGGTCTGCGTCAAGCTCGGTACCATCGCCATTTTCCTCGCCGTCGCGATCTTCAACATCCATCCTGCGAACTGGTCGCCATTCGCGCCTTTTGGCTGGTTTGAGCATACGCCCGAAGGCCGGCCCGTCGGAATCCTCGCGGGAGCCTCGCTCGTCTTCTTCGCTTATGTCGGGTTCGACGCGGTCTCGACGGCGGTCGAAGAAGCCCACGATCCGCAACGCGACGTGCCGAGAGGCTTGCTGGCGGCGCTCATCTTCTGCACCGTCATCTATATCGTCGTGTCGGGCGTGCTGACGGGTATCGTTTCGTACACGGAGCTGAACGTCTCGTCGCCGGTCGCCTTCGCGCTCCAGAAAATCGGCTTCAACTGGGCCTCGGCGCTGGTGGCCGCCGGTGTCATCACCGGACTGACGACGGTCATGCTCGTGCTCTATTACGCGCTGACTCGGATCATCGTCGGCGTCTCGCGCGACGGCCTGCTGCCCGAATACTATTCCATCGTAAATCCCAAGACGCATACGCCGGTACGGACGACCGTCATCACCGGTTCGATCATCGCGGTGATGTCGGGGTTCATTCCGCTTGGCGTCCTTGCCGAGCTAGTCAACATCGGAACGCTTGCGGCGTTCGTGCTCGTCTGCGCCGGTGTCATCGCGCTCCGGATCACGCATCCCGATCTGCCGCGCCCGTTCAAGATGCCGGGAGGCATTATCTTGCCCATCCTGGGCGTTCTCTCCTGCGGGGCGCTGATCGCTTTTCTGCCATTCGAAACGCATCTGCGCTTTATCGTCTGGCTGGCGATCGGCCTTGTTATCTACTTCGCCTATTCGATCAAACGCAGCAAACTCGCCCAGCCGGATGGCCTGAAAGTCTGACGAACTGAGGCGAAAAGGACCGGCGGCTGTTCTCAATCCTCGAGCAGCCGCACCGCGGCGTCATGCGGCGTCATCGTTCCGGAAAGGACCGCATCGGCGAGAGGGGCGAGACCCCGTTCACCGCCAGACTTGATGCGGGCAGCAACGATGTCGGAGGCAGCCCGCGCAATCAGATAGCGCGCCCGCCGCCTGCGTCGGGCCACGGGCTCCTGCTTGCGAACCTTGCCGCCGAGATCATTCAGGGTGGCGATCAGGTCCGGCACCCCGGCGCCGTTGATGGCGCTGGTCTTCAACACCGGAATCTTCTCGGCCATCGTCGCCCGGATCGACAACGCGCCGACGAGCTGCTGCAGCGTCTGCTCGGCACCCGGCCGATCGCTCTTGTTGACGACGATGACGTCGGCGATTTCGAGCAGCCCTGATTTCATCGCCTGGATATCGTCGCCCAGACCCGGCGCCGCGATGACCACGCGGATGTCCGCGACCTCAGCCACGTCGATCTCGTTCTGACCGGTGCCGACTGTTTCGAGCAGCACCACATCGAAGCCCGCACCATCCAGCGCGTCGATGATGCGGACGGCCGCCGGTGACAATCCGCCGAGATAACCGCGCGACGCAAGCGAGCGAACGAACACGCCGTCGTCGTCGAGGGCCGCGGTCATGCGAATGCGATCGCCGAGAATGGCGCCGCCCGAGATGGGGCTAGAAGGATCGACCGCAATGACGCCAACCGTCCGTCCCTGCTGCCGAAGTTGGGTAATGAGCGCGTTGACGAGCGTCGACTTTCCCGCCCCCGGCGGGCCGGTGAAGCCGATCACGAGCGAATGCCCGAGATGGGGCTGGAGAGCTTTCAAAATCGCCGGCGCTGCGGCCGACAGCCGTTCGAGCTCCGTAATGACGCTCGCGATGGCGCGCCGCTCGCCGGCTCTCATGCGTTCGATCACCCGCGGAACGTCGCCGTCCGCGATTCGGGCAACGGGTGCAATGGTTTTGGGATCAGTCTTGGCCATACGCGCTGATAAGAGGGAAGACGCGCGAGTGCAACGGTTCGCACCGGATTCTGGGGTAAGCGGCGCACTTAACCACATGAGCCGCGCTTCGGGGGTTTTGCCCGACGCCGCGTTATGCCACCTTGCCGCGGCATAGTCGGGGGACGGGGCGAACATGTCGAACAAGGGCCGGGGGACCGCACACGCAACCGGCCATCTGGCGAAGAAGCACCGGGCGGACATCGACGGCCTGCGGGCCGTCGCCATCGCCGGCGTGCTCGCCTACCACTTCGGACTTGGCGTGCCGGGCGGCTACGGCGGCGTCGATGTGTTCTTCGTCATCTCCGGGTTTCTGATCACCGGCATCATCAAGTCGGAACTCGAAGCCGGAACCTTCTCGCTGGCGCAGTTCTATGTCCGCCGCATCCGCAGGATACTTCCGGCATTGACCGTGTGCCTGGTCGTAACGACGGCATTCGCAACCGCCATTCTGTTCCCGCTCGATTTCAAGGATTATGCCCGAAGCCTGCTCAATGCTCTGGTCTCTGTCTCGAATTTCTATTTCATGCAGCGCACCGGCTATTTCGACGCCGAAGCAACCAATCGGCCGCTGCTGCACACGTGGTCCCTCGGTGTCGAAGAACAGTTCTACGCGGCGTTTCCGCTTCTGCTGATTTTTCTGTTCAGCTCTCATCGCAAAGCTGTGGGCCCCGCTTTGGCCGTGCTTGCAACCACATCGCTGGCTTGGAGTGCGTGGAGTGTCGAGGTGGCGCCTAACGCGGCCTTCTATTCGACTGTGGGCCGCGTGTGGGAACTGATGACAGGAGCACTTCTCGCTTTCGGAATATTGCCTCAGCTCGCAAGCAGGCTTTCGCGAGAACTCACCGCCGTGCTCGGCGCGGCGATGATCGCCTATGGATATATCTTCTACACCGACGCAACGCCGTTTCCTGGCGTTGCAGCCCTGCCATTCTGCCTTGGTGCCGCGCTGATCATTCACGCTGGAACGATGCCAGGCGCAACGACTGTCGGCCGCATTCTTTCTTTACCACCGATGGTGGCGCTTGGACTGATTTCCTATTCCGTCTACCTGTGGCATTGGCCGTTGCTTGTGCTTGCGGGCTATCGATGTCCGGAGCTTTTCGCGCGGGACGCGGTGCAAGCGATGGATGCGCGACTTGTCCTGGCGGCGGTCAGCCTCGTTCTCGGAGCTTTATCGTGGTGGCTTGTCGAGCAACCGTTTCGGCGGATGTCGATGCCGCGCAAAACCGTCTTCACGTCGGCAGCCATATCAACCGTGGTGCTCGTTGTACTTAGTGTTGGCATGCGCGAGAAGGCTGCGGCGTTTCAGGGATGGCCCGCCGACATCGCAGCCATTCAGTTCAGAAAGACACTCTCAGGGTCGTCATTTGGGCTGAAGCAGGCGCACGGCTGGCCATCGCACACATATAAGCTCGGAGCAACGGCGGAGTCTTCTGACACACTCCTGTGGGGCGACAGCTTCGCCGAGGCGCTAATCCCCGGGTTCATGCAATACAGTCAACAGACGGGCCAAGAACTGATCTTGGCAGGCGATCCGGGATGTCCGCCCCTGCCGGACTTGGCATTTTATAAGCGCGAAAACGACAATGTTTGCACTCATCATAACGCAGCCGTGCTCAAGGGAGCGCTCGGGGCAACAATCAAACGCGTAGTCATCGCAGCGTGTTGGTCCTGCCTTGCAGCCAGCATCGGCCGCGACAGCTCGGGTAGACCAGCCATCGTGGGCAGAGGCAGCGGACACGAGGACGGACAGGTTTTTGCTTCAATCTTCGAAGCACTCGTAAAGCGCTTGGCCGAGCACGACAAAAAGGTGGTGATCATAGGTCCGGTTCCGCAGCAGAAGTTCGAGGTGGCGGAGGGTATTGCTCGTCACATCGCGTGGTCGGCGCCTATGCCGCCTGAACTGACGTTCAGCGAGTTCTTGCAGCAGAAAAGACTGGTGCTACCCGTGTTTGAGCGCTTGGCCAAGTTGCCAAACGTGCGCGTTGTCTATCCGAACGCAACCCTTTGCCACGGCGGCGTCTGCCCCTACAGCGAAGACGGGAAACCACTCTATTCCGATCGCGCGCACCTGAACGCAAGAGGAGCCGTGGAACTCGACGGCATGATCGCAGATATCTTTGCCGATCATCCGCGCACAGCGGCATCTGATTAGACTTTAGAACTTTGCCAAAACCCCATCTTCCTGTGCCGGTGCCTGAGGTTCGGCGTTAGCGAAGATCGCCGGAAGAATTTCCTCGACCGTGTCGACAACGGTGACGTGCACGGGCAAGCCCGCGCGGATAAACGTTTCCTGCTTCATATGGTCGAGCAGCTTCAGGAAGGGATCCCAGAAGCCTTCGATATTGGCGAGGATGATCGGCTTTTCGTGACGTCCGAGTTGCGACCACGTGAGCTGCTCGACAAGTTCTTCCAGCGTTCCGATGCCGCCCGGCAGCGCCACGAACGCGTCGGCGCGATCGAACATCAGCTGTTTGCGCACGTGCATGTTCTCGACGACGATCAGTTCGTCGACATCTTTCAGCATCAGCTCGCGCGAGCCGAGAAATTCCGGGATGACGCCCGTCACCTTGCCGCCGGCGCCGAGCGCCGCGCGCGCCACTTCGCCCATCAACCCGAGGCTGCCGCCGCCGTAGACGAGGCGGATGTTGTGATCGGCGAGTTCTTTTCCCAACTTTCGCGCTGCAACCGCATAGGCCGAGCTCAGGCCCTTGCCGGAGCCGCAGTAGACACAAACGCCTTGAATTCCTGACGACGATTTCATCATCCGGAGCGCCGCTGGTGCCTCCGCCGGTACTTTCACGATTTCGTCCATTCCCGTTCCATTTCAAATCGACAATAAACCTAATTTAGGAAGTCGCGATCCAGGTACCAAGGCATGGCACAGCTCCGATGAGGCTTTTCTAAGGGCGTGGTCGAACGGGTCGGAGGCCCGCGGGGTGGCCGGTAGGGCACATTGTTTTTCACAACTCTTCTGCCGTCTGGCTGCGGCCCTGCAGGTGTGCTTAGCTTCCTTAGGCGACTTGCAAGGCAGTCTGATGAATCCAGGGCAACCCGCCGTTTCCCCGAAGAAAACGGTCACTTTAGTTGTGCGTGCAGCGGCGGCGTTTTGCGTCGCTATGGTTGCGCTCGCGGCGTCTTCCTCCGTCCAAGCGGCGACCGAGCGCAATGAGGCGTTCCCCGCGGCCGCGATGGTCGGCGATGGCGCTTTCCATTGGATCGATCCAACGTCGGTCGGCACGATCGTCCAGCTGGCCGACGCCGATGCGGTGCCCGCTAGGGCACCCGCATCGCGCCCGGCGGAAACCGAAAGTTCTCACGACGCCGATGGCTCGCCGACCAGCCGCGATCTAATCGGCAATATCCAGCACTGGCTGGCTCGCGCCCATCGCGCATACCAGGCGACCATCATCCCGCGCTTGTCCACGCCGTCGCCCGATGCGGACGCCGTCGCGAGAAAACGGGAACAGATCAAGGAAGAGGAAGCCAGAGCCAAAGCGGCGGAAGCCGCGAAACGCGCGGAGGAAGCCCAGCAAGCCGAAGCAGCGCGCAAAGCCGCGGAAGAAGCTCAGCAAGCCGAGGCAGCTCGGAAGGCTGCGGAGGAAGTCCAGCAAGCTGAGGCAGCTCGCAAGGCTGCGGAAGAAGCGAGACAGGCGGAGGCAGCGCGCAAGGCCGCGGAGGAAGCCCAGCAAGCCGAGGCAGCGCGCAAAGCTGCGGAAGAAGCCAAGCAGGCTGAGGCAGCGCGCAAGGCTGCGGAGGAAGTCCAGCAAGCTGAGGCAGCGCGCAAGGCTGCGGAGGAAGCGAAGCAGGCAGAGGCATCGCGGAAAGCCGCGGAAGAAGCGAAGCAGGCTGAGGCCGCGCGCAAGGCTGCGGAAGAAGCGAGACAGGTGGAGGCAGCTCGCAAGGCTGCGGAAGAAGCCAAGCAGGCAGAGGCAGCGCGTACGGCAGCGGAGGAAGCGAAGCAGGTCGAGGCAGCTCGGAAGGCTGCGGAGGAAGCGAAGCAGGCAGAGGCAGCGCGCAAAGCCGCGGAAGAAGTCAAGCAAGCCGAGGCAGCTCGGAAGGCCGCGGAAGAAGCAAAGCAGGTCGAGGCAGCTCGGAAGGCCGCGGAAGAAGCAAAGCAAGCCGAGGCAGCTCGCAAAGCAACGGAGGAGCCGAAGCTTGCCGCGCAGCACCCGCCCACGCAGTCCGTCGGGAGAGAGGGTGAGGTCGCAGTTCCGCCGCCTTCACCGATCCCCGAACCGGGTTCGATGCAGGCCCAGAAACTCCCGGGCGCCGTCCTCAGGCCTGAGCCGGCGGCCGAATCGGATTCCGACCTGAAGGAAACGGAGCCGCCTCAGTCGGTCGAAATCAGGCAACTCTCGCCCAAGCCGGCAAAGAAGGAGAGCGTCCGGCGCTGGGTACGCCGCGAGCGGTCCTGCCGCCTGGCAGGACGCCACATCAGGCCGCCTGGCTACTACACGGTACACCGAGGTGACAGCCTATGGCGCATTTCGCGATATTACTATCGAAGAGGCTGGTTTTATCATCGCCTGTATCGCGCTAACCGCCGGATTATTCGCGACCCGGATCTGATTTTTCCATGTCAGAGAATATTCGTGCCGCGCCGGCGATGATGGACATTCCGCGGTACTGACCCTATTTCAACGCGATGCAGCAAACAGTCATCAAGGATACCGCCGGACGCGGCGGTATCTTGGCGCGCTTCAAGCCTTCCGCCGAAACAACCCGCGTCATGCGAGCGCTGTGGCCCTACGTCTGGCCGCACGATCGGCCCGACCTACAACGCACCGTTGTCTGGTCGTTAGGGCTGATCGTCATCGCGAAGGCTGTAACCGTCGGCGTACCGTTCACGCTCAAATGGGCGACCGACGCGCTCGTCGCCGCAACCGGCGGACACGTCCCGGCGAACCAGACGCTCCCCTGGCTGATCGGGGCGCCGGTGCTCGCCAGCATCTTTTATGGTCTGTCGCGCATCATCATGTCGTTGCTCATGCAGCTGCGCGAGGGCATGTTCGCGCGCGTCGCGATGCACGCCGTCCGCACACTCGCGCTCTCGACGTTCGAGCACATGCATCGCCTCTCGCTGCGCTTCCATCTTGAACGCAAGACCGGCGGGCTGACGCGCGTTCTCGAACGTGGCCGTACTGGCATCGAAAACATCAGCCGCATGGCGCTGATGACGCTGATCCCGACCATCGTCGAATTTCTGATGATCATCGCGGTCTGCGCCGTCGAGTTCGACTGGCGTTACGTCGTGACGATCTGCGTGATGATCGTCTGCTATTTGTGGTTCACCGTTCGCGCCACGGATTGGCGGGTCCAGATCCGCCGCACGATGAACGAAAGCGATATGGATGCCAACACCAAGGCCGTCGACAGTCTGCTGAACTACGAGACCGTGAAATACTTCGGCGCCGAAGATCGCGAGGCCAAGCGCTACGACAAATCGATGGCCAAGTACGAGAAGGCCAGCATCAAGACCTTCACCTCACTCGCCGTTCTGAATTCAGGCCAGGCGATCATTTTCACCATTGCGCTGACGATCTGTCTGGTTATGGCCGCGAATGACGTACTCGCCGGGAGTTCCACCGTCGGCCGCTTCGCGATGGTGAACCTTCTGATGCTGCAACTTTTCATGCCGCTGAATTTCATGGGCATGGTCTATCGCGAGATCAAGCAGGGGCTGACCGACATCGAGCGCATGATGGAAGTGCTCGAGCAGAACCCGGAAGTGGCGGACAGGCCTGACGCCGAGCGTCTGAAAATCGACGGCGGCACGATCCGTTTCGATCATGTCGGCTTCGCCTACGATCCGGAACGCCAAATCCTGAATGACGTCACGTTCGAAGTCCCGGCCGGACATATGGTTGCGATCGTCGGACCGTCGGGTGCGGGCAAATCGACCGTCGGCCGCCTGCTGCTCCGCTTCTATGACGTGACGAGCGGCAAGATCACGATCGACGGGCAGGATATTCGCGACGTCACGCAGGCCTCGCTGCGTGCTGCGATCGGCGTCGTCCCGCAGGATACCGTGCTGTTCAACGATACGATCTTCTACAACATC
>JAICLG010000033.1 GCA_025927515.1 Hyphomicrobium sp. | reverse complement strand
GATCAGATCGTGCTGTCGCTCGCGCGTTTGAACAAGGTGCGCGATGTCGATGCGGCAGGCGGCACGATGATCGTCGAAGCGGGCGTGACCTTGCTCGAAGCGCAAAATGCTGCCGAAAGTGCAGGACGGTTATTCCCTCTGAGCCTCGCCTCGGAAGGCAGTGCGATGATCGGCGGCGTACTCGCGACCAACGCCGGCGGCACCGCCGTGCTCGCCTACGGCAACGCCCGAAATCTGACGCTCGGGCTCGAAGCCGTCCTTGCCGACGGGCGGATCTGGAACGGCCTGCGACGTCTCAAAAAGGATAACACCGGCTACGATCTGCGCGATCTGCTGATTGGTTCGGAAGGCACGCTTGGCGTCATTACGGCGGCATCGCTGAAGCTTTTTCCCATTCCGGCGGAACGCGAGACGGCCATCGTTGCGCTCGAATCGCCGGCCGCCGCGTTGAAGCTTTTCCGGGTCGCGGAAGCAGAAGCCGGTTCGTCGCTGACCGCCTTCGAGCTTTGGGCTGAGCGGGCGCAAGAGTTTGCGCTTCGCTATATGCCGGGCACGCGTAATCCTTTCGTTGACGCGCACCCGTGGTACGTCCTGATCGAACTTTCGCACGGCGGCTCCGGATCGCGTGTTTCAAGCGCGCTCGAAGAGCTGCTGATGGTGGCGCATGGACACGATCTCATTCGCGACGCGGCGTTTGCGCGCTCGCTGCAGCAGACGCAGGATTTCTGGCGGCTGCGCGACGCTTTTTCCGAAGCGCAGAAAGGTGCGGGCGGCAGCATCAAGCACGACATCTCCGTGCCGGTCGCACGCATTCCGGAATTTTTACAGCGCGCGGCCAAAATCGTTGAGCACATCGCTCCTGGCGCACGGCCCGTGCCGTTCGGACATTTCGGCGACGGCAACCTGCATTACAATGTGAGCCAGCCGGACGGCGCGGATCGTGGGAAATATCTGACGCTGTGGGAGCCGATGTCGGAGGCGATCTTCGAACTCGTGTCGGAGCTTGGCGGTTCGATTTCGGCCGAACACGGCATCGGGCAGATGAAGCGCGAGGCGTTGCGACAGCACAAAAGTGCGGTCGAACTCGACATGATGCGCGCGATCAAGCGGGCGCTCGATCCCAAAGGCATTTTGAACCCAGGCAAATTGCTGTAACGCGTGCGTTAATGCTTCATTAACCGCGTCGGGGAACGGTGTGATTCCCGACGAGAGGGCGCGGCTGGTGGCTTCATTCGATGATATTTTGGGTGATGATTCGGAGTTGCCGCTTGGCGGCGATCTTCGGGAGGCGGTCGAACGTTGGCTTGCACATCTCGTCAACGAGCGCGGTCAAAGCGCGGCGACGCGCGAAGCGTATGCGCGCGATCTCGCGCAATTTTTGGGATTTCTGAAATCCTATCTCGGCCATCCTCCGTGCATTGGCGATTTGGCTCGGCTTGATGCCAAGATTTTCCGGGCGTTTCTCGCAAAGCGACGCAAATCCGATGTCGTATCGCGATCTTTGGCGCGGTCCCTTTCGGCACTCAGGACATTCTTCCGCTGGCTTGAGCGCGAGGGGATGGTGCGGAATCGCTCTGTGCTCCAGGTGGCGTTGCCCAAAATTCCCCACTCGGTGCCGAAGCCACTGACCGTCGATGGCGCCGCTTCTGTTGTCGGGCCGGAGAGCAATCACACGACTGAATGGATCGCAGCGCGCGACACAGCCGTGATGCTGCTGCTCTATGGCGCCGGCTTGCGCATCAGCGAAGCCTTGAGACTCACGCCGAACTCTGCGCCGCTCAACGGCCGCGACGTCATGCACATCAAGGGCAAAGGCGGCAAAGAGCGGCTGGTGCCCGCTTTGGCGATCATTTCAGAGACAATCGCGAAATACATCGCGCTCTGCCCGTATCGGCTGGCGGCGGACGGGCCGCTGTTTCTCGGCGCTCGCGGCGGGCCATTGTCACCGCGGATCATTCAGCTCGCTATGGAACGGATGCGACGCGAACTCGGCTTGCCGGAAACGGCGACGCCGCATGCGCTTCGTCACTCGTTTGCGACCCATCTGCTTTCGGCGGGTGCTGATTTACGGCAAATTCAGGAGCTTTTGGGTCACGCTTCGCTTTCGACCACGCAGGTCTATACTGAAGTCGATCGCGAGCGTCTGCTCGCCGTCTATGATCAGGCGCATCCGAGAGCGGCGCGCTGCTGAGCTTCAACGTCAGTCAATCGAGCTTCCAATGACCCCCAAGCTTCGGCTCCGCGCCCTTCTTTGTGCATGTGCGGCCGCGTTCGTTTCGACGGCGGTTCCCGTGTACGCCGAGGACGCGCAACGATGCCATGGCGTCGATATGCTGGGGGAGATGCAGACCAAGTCTCCCACCCTTTACAAAACGGTGATGGACCAAAGTCGCGCGACGGCAAACACCGAAGCCTTGTTGTGGAAAATCGAGAAGCCCGGTGTCGCTCCATCCTATCTGCTCGGAACGATGCATCTCTCCGATCCGCGCATTTCGAAGCTATCGGATAAAGTCAAAGATGCGATTGCGCATTCGAAGTCCGTAGCGCTCGAGGTTGCCGATCTATCGGACAAGGCCGTCGCGGCCGCCATGACGAAGTCCCAGGGTCTTGTCGTCTACTCGGGCGGCAAGACGCTGAACGGGCAGCTTTCGGCCGACGAATTCAAACAAGTTCAGACCGTCGTCACGCGCGCGGGCATGCCGGAAGCCGTTGCCGCGGTTCTGCGGCCGTGGATGATCAGCATGCTTCTCGCGACGTCCGACTGCGAACGCAAGCAAGTTGCTTCAGGAGCGAAAGTTCTCGATCTTCGCGTGGCGGCCGAGGCGCAAAAGGATGGCCTGACGGTCACCGGGCTTGAGACAATCGAGAAGCAACTGCAAGCTCTCGCCTCGATACCCGACGATCAACAGATCGCGATGTTGAAGGTTGGACTCAAGTATGCCAACCGCAGCGACGATCTTATGGAAACGCTCATCGAGATGTACTTGAAGCGGGAAATCGGTGCCGCGATGCCGTTTCAGCTGGCGCTGGCTGCTCAGGTGGGCGTACCGGCTTCGGCCTTCGACGGCTTCAAAAAGGCGCTTCTTATCGACCGTAATACGCGGATGCGCGACGCGGCGGAGCCGTTGGTGGAAAAGGGCAATGCCTTCATCGCGGTTGGGGCGCTGCATCTCGTCGGATCGACCGGGCTCGTCGCGCTGCTCCGTGCGCGCGGCTATACCGTCACGGCGGTGGAGTAGAGCGCCGTGTGACCTGGACGGCCGGGTCAAGCCCGGCCTCAGAAGTGAATGGCGCGCTTGGCGACGGCGAGCGCTGCTTCCTTGACGGCTTCGCTGAACGTCGGATGCGCGTGGCACGTGCGGGCGAGGTCTTCCGCCGATCCGCCGAATTCCATCAGGACACACGCTTCAGCGATGATCTCTCCGGCATTGGCGCCGATGATGTGGACGCCCAGAACGCGATCCGTCTCGGCGTCGGCAAGAATCTTGACGAAACCATCAGTTGCGCGAATGGCCTTGGCGCGGCCGTTGGCGGTGAATGGAAATTTGCCGACGTTGTAAGCGACGCCCGCGGCTTTCAGATCTTCCTCGGATTTACCAACGCTCGCGACCTCGGGCGACGTATAGATGACGTTCGGGATGACATCGTAATTGACGTGTCCCGCCTGTCCGGCGATGATTTCGGCAACCGCAACGCCTTCGTCTTCGGCCTTGTGCGCCAGCATCGGCCCGGCGATGACGTCGCCGATTGCAAATATGCCGGAAGCGCTCGTCTGAAAGTTGCCATCGACCAGCACGCGTTTTTTCGGATCAAGAGCGACGCCCGCTTCCGCGAGTCCCAGACCTTCGGTGTACGGCACGCGACCGACCGCCACGAGAACAACGTCGGCTTCGATGGTTTCGGCTCCGCCGCCAGCCGCCGGTTCCACTTTGACGCTGAGCGGCGCGCGAGGATTGCCTTCGGCACCCGTAACCGTCGTCACTTTGCTTGAAAGGCGGAAGGCGATGCCCTGCTTTTCCAGAAGGCGCTGAAACGAGCGTGCGATTTCATTATCGATGCCCGGTAGAATGCGGTCCAAGTATTCGACAACGAGCACGTCCGCGCCGAGCCTGCGCCAGACGGACCCGAGTTCGAGCCCAATGACGCCGGCACCGATTACAAGGAGCTTTCGCGGCACTGAGGCTAAGTCGAGCGCACCCGTCGATGAGACAATCCGCTTTTCGTCGATCTCCATGCCCGGCAGGCGCGCGACGTCGGACCCTGTCGCGATGACAATCGACCTCGCTTCGAGCGCCTGGCTTTCGCCCGCCGGTGACGTTACCTCAACCCGGCCGCTTTTCACGATTCGCGCCGCGCCGAAGTAGCTGTCGATCTTGTTTTTCTTCAAGAGGTAGGCAACGCCGTCGACGTTGCCTTTGACGCCCTCGCGCTTGAAGGTTTGCATCTTTGGCAGGTCGAGCGTGGGAGACGCTTCAATGCCCATGACGCCAAACGCATGTTTCGCTTCATCGTAGGCGTGCGACGCGTGCAGCAACGCTTTCGACGGTATGCAGCCGACGTTCAGGCATGTGCCGCCGTGCGTGCCGCGTTTCTCGACCACGGCAACTTTCATTCCGAGCTGCGCCGCGCGAATGGCGCAAACGTATCCGCCGGGGCCCGTGCCGATGACGATCAGATCATATGCCATTCCTCAAAGCTCCAGGATGAAGCGTTGAGGATCTTCGAGGCATTCCTTGACGCGGACAAGGAAGGTCACGGCCTCTTTGCCATCGACGATGCGATGATCGTAGGACAATGCCAGATACATCATCGGGCGGGCGACGACCTGCCCGCCGCGAACGACCGGCCGTTCTTCGATCCGGTGCATTCCGAGAATGCCGGATTGGGGCGCGTTCAAAATCGGCGTCGACATGAGCGAGCCATAGACACCACCATTCGAGATGGTGAAGGTGCCACCCTGCATGTCTTCGATCGAGAGCTTGCCGTCGCGGGCGCGTTTTCCGAATTCGTTGATCCGCTGTTCGATCTCGGCGAGGTTCATCCGGTCGGCGTCACGCACGACGGGAACGACGAGGCCTTTCTCGGTCCCGACGGCGACGCCGATGTGATAATAATTCTTGTAGACGATCTCGTCGCCGTCGATCTCCGCATTGACCGAAGGCACGTCGCGCAAGGCTTGAATGCAGGCTTTCACGAATAGGCCCATGAAGCCGAGCTTCACGCCGTGGCGCTTCTCAAAGACGCCTTTGTACTGCGCGCGAAGCGCCATGATGGCGCTCATGTCGACGTCGTTGAAGGTCGTCAACATCGCTGCCGCGTTCTGAGCTTCTTTCAAGCGGCGCGCGATGGTCTGGCGAAGCTTCGTCATTTTCACGCGCTCTTCGCGCGTTGCATCGTTTGCAGGCGACGGGAGCCGCACGTCGCGCATGGAGATCGATGCTTGGGAATTCTGCACCGCGACGGCGTTCGAAGCCGCGTTCTCCTGAGCACGCGACGGCGCCGCGGGTGCTGGTTTCGCAGCGGCCGCGATCGCGTTGGCGATATCTTCTTTCAGAATCTGCCCGCGGCGACCGGAACCGTGGACCTCCGACGGTTCGAGCCCAGCTTCGGTCAGCGCCTTGCGGGCTGCGGGCGGAGGCGGTGGTGGGGGCGTTGCCGCTTTGGCGGCGCGATCCGATGTCTGAGCCGCGACGTGCTCCGGCTTAGGTTGCGGGGGCGAGGGCGGGGTTTTAGGCGCAGCCGATGAAGACGCGGCGGCAGTCGGCGCATTCGCAGCACCGTCCTTCAAGGCCGCGAGTACCGACCCGACCGCGACGGTCGTTCCCGATTTGACAAGAATATCGCCGAGAACGCCTGAAGCGGGAGCAGGGACCTCGACGGTCACTTTGTCGGTTTCGAGTTCGACAAGCGGTTCGTCAGCGTTGACCGCCTCGCCCTCCCGCTTGAACCACTTGCCAACGGTCGCCTCCGTGACGCTCTCTCCGAGCGCCGGAACGCGAATCTCAATCGACATATGAGCCCTCACACACTGTTATGATCCAAGCGCTTCGGCGACGAGCGCGGTCTGCTCCTTGACATGCTGCGAAAGCAGACCGGACGCGGTTGAAGCTGACGCCGGCCGTCCAGCATAGCGCGGGCGGCGATGAATATACCCCAAATGGGTCAGCACCCATTCGATATTTGCGTCCATGAAATACCACGCGCCCATATTTTTGGGCTCTTCCTGACACCAGACGATCTCGGCGAACTTGAAGCGCCCGAGTTCCTGAATCAACGCGCGCGCCGGGAACGGATAGAGTTGTTCGACACGCAGCAAGTAAACGTCATCGCGGCCCTGGGCGTCGCGCGCATCGAGCAGATCGTAGTAGACCTTGCCGCTACAAACGACGACGCGCTTGATTTCATCGTCGGGGCGAAGCTTGACCGTCGATACGCCTTGTTCGGCATCATCCCACAGAACCCGGTGGAAGCTGGTGCCCGGGCCGAATTCCTCGATCTTCGAGGTGACGCGCTTGTGGCGCAGAAGCGATTTCGGCGTCATCAGGATCAGCGGCTTGCGGAAATTGCGATGCAGCTGGCGACGCAGAATGTGAAAATAATTGGCCGGCGTCGTGCAGTTGGCGACCTGCCAATTGTCCTCGGCGCAGAGCTGCAGGAAGCGCTCGAGGCGGGCGGAGGAATGTTCCGGGCCCTGGCCTTCATAGCCGTGCGGCAGCAGACAGACGAGACCCGACATGCGCAGCCACTTGCGCTCGGCGGATGAAACAAACTGGTCGAAAATGACCTGAGCGCCATTGGCGAAATCGCCGAACTGCGCTTCCCACAACGTCAGCGCATTCGGCTCGGCCAGCGTATAGCCGTACTCGAAGCCGAGGACGGCTTCTTCGGACAACATCGAGTTGACGATCTCGAAGCTCGCCTGGTTTGGCGCAAGATGTTTCAGCGGTGCGAAGCGACGGTCGGTTTCCTGATCGACGAAGACCGCATGACGTTGCGAAAACGTTCCGCGTTCCGTGTCCTGACCGGACAGGCGAACCCTGAAACCTTCCATCAGCAGCGATGCGAAGGCGAGATGCTCGCCCATCGCCCAATCGATGCCGGTGCCGGATTCGATCATTGCGCGGCGGCGTTCGATGAGCTTTCCGACCGTCTTGTGAATGTGAAAATCGTTCGGGATCGACGTCAGGCGCCGGCCCAAATCTTTCAGCGTCTCGATGGCGATTGCGGTATTGCCGCGCCAGTCGTCGCTGTCGGGGCGCGTAATGCCGGACCAGCGTCCATCGAGCCAATCGGCTTTGTTCGGCTTATAGCCATCGGAAACGGCAAACTCGTTATCGAGCGTGGCGCGCACGCCTTCCTTCATCTCGTCGAACTCGGCCGTGGTGATGACGCCTTCGTCGATGAGCTGGCGCGAATAGCTTTCGACGATGGTCGGATGCGCCTTGATCCGCTTGTACATCGCGGGCTGCGTGAACATCGGCTCGTCCGTCTCGTTGTGGCCGTGACGGCGATAGCAGAACATGTCGATGACGACGGGCTTCTGGAAGCGTTGGCGGAATTCGGTGGCGATTCTCGCGACGTGCACCACTGCTTCCGGATTGTCGCCGTTGACGTGGAAGATCGGCGCTTCGATCATCAGCGCCACATCCGAGCAATAGGGCGAGGACCGCGAGTAATGCGGGGCGGTCGTGAAGCCGATCTGATTGTTGATGATGAAATGGATCGAACCGCCGGTCCGATGGCCGCGCAATCCAGAAAGCCCAAAGCATTCCGCGACTACGCCCTGTCCGGCAAACGCTGCGTCGCCGTGAATGAGGAGCGGCAGGACCGGCGTCCTATCGCCTGCCGCGCAACCCTGCTGGTCCTGCTTGGCGCGTACCTTTCCGAGCACCACGGGATCGACGATCTCGAGGTGCGAGGGATTGGCTGTCAGCGATAAGTGCACACTGTTGCCGTCGAACATGCGGTCCGACGAAGCACCGAGATGATATTTGACGTCGCCGGAACCCTCGACATCATCAGGTTTGAACGAACCGCCCTTGAACTCCTTGAAGATCGCCCGCAGCGGTTTCGTCATGACGTTGGCGAGCACATTCAAGCGACCGCGATGCGCCATGCCCAGCGCGATTTCACGGACGCCGAGATGGCCGCCGCGCTTGATGATCTGCTCAAGAGCCGGGATCATCGCTTCGGCGCCTTCGAGCCCGAAGCGCTTGGTTCCGGTGTATTTCAGATCGCAGAATTTCTCGAACGTCTCGGCTTCGACGAGCTTGCGCAGGATCGCTTTGCGGCCTTCAAGCGTGAAGTTGATGTCCTTCTCGGCGCCCTCGATCCGTTCCTGGATCCAACCCTTTTGCGCCGGGTCGGTGATGTGCATGAACTGCACGCCGACCTGACGGCAATAGGTGCGGCGCAGAATTGTTAGAATCTCCCGCATCGTCGCCGTACCGAGCCCCATGACACGATCGATGAAGATCGGCCGATCGAGGTCGGCGTCGGTAAAGCCATAGGTTTCAGGCAGTAGTTCGCGATGCACGCGGCGATCCGCGAGGCCGAGCGGATCGAGATCGGCGGCGAGATGGCCGATGACGCGATAGGCGCGGATGAGCATCAGCGCGCGGATCGAATCCTGCGTCGCGCGCAGCGACGCGGCGGGCGTCATTTCGAAACCGGAGAAATTCGCCTGCCGTTCGATCTTGTCGCGGATCGAACGCTCGGTCTCTGCGTAGTCGCCTGTCAGTGCGGCAACGAGATCGCGATCGGTGCCGTTGTCATCGAGAAGTGCCGAGAGAGGCGGCGCCCAGGCGGGTCCGGTGAATGTCGGGGATTCGGCTGGCTCTTTGATGCTTTCGAAAAATCGTCGCCATTCATCGCTTACCGCGCCTGGATTGCGCTCGTACTCGGCCTGCATGTCCTCGATGTATGGGGCATTGGCGGCGCTGAGGAACGAGGTGCGTAGAAACGCTTCGTTCTGGCCATTACGTGACATCAGTTCGTCCTTTTCATGGTCCGGGTTGATCATGGCGCCGGATGACGCGGACATCAGGATCGGAATAACGCCGCCGATCTTGCAGCCTATTGTTCAAAACAATCCTTATGCCCTGAGTACGTCGACAAGCGTTTGTCCGAGGGCGGCCGGGCTCGGCGAAATGGCGATGCCGGCGGCTTTCATCGCTGCGAGCTTGTCTTCCGCCTTGCCCTTTCCGCCAGAAATGATTGCGCCGGCGTGGCCCATGCGGCGGCCAGGCGGCGCTGTGACGCCCGCAATAAAGCCGGCCATCGGCTTCTTGCGGCCCTTACGGGCTTCGCGGATCAGGAAATCCGCAGCGTCTTCCTCGGCCGAACCACCGATTTCGCCAATCATTATGATGGACGTCGTCTCGTCGTCGGAAAGGAAGAGATCGAGCACGTCGATGAACTCGGTGCCCTTGACCGGATCGCCGCCGATGCCGACGGCTGTGGTTTGTCCGAGGCCTACATCTGTCGTCTGCTTCACAGCCTCATATGTGAGAGTTCCCGAGCGCGATACAATGCCGACGCTGCCGTGCTTGAAAATGTTTCCCGGCATGATGCCGATCTTGCATTCATCCGGCGTTAAAATGCCGGGGCAATTGGGTCCGACGAGGCGCGATTTCGATGCGTCGAGCGCGCGTTTGACACGAACCATGTCCATCACCGGAATGCCTTCGGTGATGCAAACGATCAGCGGGACCTCGGCATCGATGGCTTCAAGGACCGCGTCGGCTGCGAAAGGCGGCGGGACGTAGATCGAGGACGCGGTGGCACCCGTCTTGGCGACTGCTTCGGCAACGCTGTCGAAGAGCGGCACGTCTGCCAACTCGGCATCAGGGTGCTTGGTGCCTCCCTTGCCGGGCGTCACGCCGCCGACGATATCCGTCCCGTAGGCCTTGGCCTGCTTCGTGTGGAACGTGCCCTGACTGCCGGTGATGCCCTGGCAGATCACCTTCGTCTTTTTGTCGACAAGAATTGACATTCCATCCCCGCATAGAGCTCATCGCTTGCACAAGAATGTTGCGCATTTTTTGCGGTGCAGCAAGGGCGACTATCGTGGCATCGCCGGATAACGCTGGAAGCTCGCTGAAGCGTGTTTACGCCGCCTTTTTCAGTTCATCGGTGATCTTCTTGGCGGCGTCGGCGAGATCGTCGGCGGGAATGATTTTAAGGCCGGATTCCTTCAGGATTTTCTTTCCGATTTCGACGTTCGTGCCTTCGAGCCGGACGACGAGGGGCACCTTGATATCCATTTCCCGAGCCGCAGCGATGACGCCTTCTGCGATGATGTCACAACGCATGATGCCGCCGAAGATGTTGACGAGAATGCCTTTCACGGCAGGGTCGGCGAGGATGATCTTGAAAGCTTCGCGCACTTTTTCCTTGGAGGCGCCGCCCCCGACATCGAGGAAGTTCGCCGGCTCCGCGCCATAGAGCTTGATGATATCCATTGTCGCCATCGCAAGCCCTGCGCCGTTGACGAGGCAGCCGATGTTGCCATCGAGCTTGACGAACGCCAGGTCGTGCTTCGAGGCTTCGATCTCGGTCGGGTTTTCCTCACTGAGATCGCGCAATGCGACGATTTCAGGATGGCGGTAGAGCGCGTTTGAATCAAAATTCATCTTGCCGTCGAGGCAGATCAGCTTGCCGTCTTTCGCGACGACGAGCGGATTGATTTCCAGTAGGCTCATGTCCTTCTCGACGACCATCCGGTAAAGGTTCTCGACGAGCTTGCTCGCGGCTTTCACCTGATCGCCCTTGAGGCCCAGCGCGAAAGCAACTTTACGGCCGTGGAACGGCTGATATCCGGTAGCCGGGTCGATCGTCAGCGTATGGATTTTTTCTGGCGTATCGTGGGCGACGTCCTCGATGTTCATGCCGCCGGCCTGGCTGACGATGAAAGCGACGCGCGAGGATGCACGATCGACCAGCGCGGAAAGATAAAGCTCGCGCTCGATGGCAGAGCCGTCTTCTATATAAAGACGGTTGACGATGCGGCCCGCCGGCCCCGTCTGTACCGTGACGAGTGTCTTGCCCAGCATCTGCTCGGCAAAAGTCTTCACTTCGTCGATTGACTTGGCGAGCCGCACGCCGCCCTTGTCGCCCGCGGCTGGTTCCAGGAACTTTCCCTTGCCGCGCCCGCCAGCGTGGATCTGCGCTTTGACAACCCACACCGGCCCCGGCAATTTTTTTGCCGCTTCTACTGCTTCAGCGACCGAGAACGCCGGAAAGCCGTTGGGCGTCGGCACGTCGTACTGCCGATAAAGCTCCTTGGCCTGATATTCGTGGATGTTCATGCCTGCGCTCCGGTGGGGTTGTTAGACTTGTTATAAACTGCGTCGGTCCAGGACTGCGATCTACCGCCGTCATTACGCCCTAATTCAGAGCGGTAAAGACGCACTCGCGCGCAATTGTGTGAACTGACAAGTTGCGTCGCTTGAGATGCGGTCGGCGCCGCCGTAAATCCGGGTTAGAGACTGGCTTGGTCAGCAACGGGGTACATCCATGTCTACGCAGTTTGCATGCATCAACATCGATGGATTGAAGTCGGCGCGCACGGGTCGCGAGCCCTATAACTTTCTCGTCGGTGACAATTTCATCCAAAGCTCGGCGGTTGAGCCGCTGAAGTCCGATTATCCGGACATCAAAGAGCCGGGCTTCTTCACGGAGTCGGACGTGAACGACAGGTTGCGCGGCGCCTTCGCGAAGCTGCTTGCCGATTTGAAGAGCCCCGAGGTTTCGAAAATCGTCTCGGAAAAGCTCGACATCGATCTCGTCAACAAGCCGAAGATGATCACCATCCGCAAAATCTCGCAGGCCAAGGACGGCCGCATCCACACGGACGGCGAAGCAAAGATTGCGACGATGCTGACGTATCTCAACGATCACTGGGACGGCACCGGCGCGGGCTGCCTGCGCGTTCTTCGTAATGACAAGGATTTCGAAAACTACGTCGAGCAGATCAGCCCGTTGACGGGAACGGTCTTCGCTTTCCGCCGCTCTGATGAGTCCTGGCACGGGCATACGCCGTTCGTCGGCGAACGCCGTGTCGTTCAGATGACTTGGCTCCGAAGCGAGGCCGACGTGGCGCGGAAAGAGAAGCGCGGCGCGCTTTCTCACAACCTGAAAAAGATTTTCCGTTTCGGCTGAAGCCGGCACCGGCTTTTTCGCAGACTCACATGAGGAGCGGCTCGCGGGCACCGGCGCCGTCGCTCCTCAGTCCGCTAAGGTGGGATTGATTTTCTTGCAGGCCTCGATGAGGCCCTGCACCGATGACACCGATTTCGAGAACATCGCCTTTTCCGCTTCGTCGAGAGGCAGCTCGATCACCTTCTCAACACCGCCCGCGCCGATGATTGCGGAAACGCCAACGTACGTATCCTTTACGCCGTATTCACCGTTCAGATGCGCCGCGCACGGCAACATGCGCTTCTTATCCCGCAAATAACTCTCGGCCATTGAAATCGCGGAAGACGCGGGCGCGTAAAAAGCTGATCCGGTCCCAAGCAATCCAACGATCTCGCCGCCGCCGCCGCGCGTCCGCTTGATCATGGCATCGAGATCTTGCTGACTGAAAAAACCGAGCTTGACGCAATCGGGAAGCGGCACGCCGCCAATCGTCGAGTAACGAACCAGCGGCACCATGTCGTCGCCGTGGCCGCCGAGGGTCAGGGCGCGCACGTCTTCGACCGAAACGCCCGCCGCCTTCGCCAGGAACGATGAGAAGCGGGCACTATCGAGCACGCCGGCCATGCCGACGACCTTGTTCGCCGGAAGGCCCGTAAATTTGCGAAGCGCCCAAACCATCGCATCGAGCGGATTCGTAATGCAGATGACGAATGCCTGAGGCGCGTGCTGCTTGATGGCGGCTCCGACCTGTTCCATCACCTTCAGATTGACGCCGAGAAGATCGTCCCGGCTCATGCCGGGCTTGCGCGGAATTCCCGCGGTAACGATGCAGACGTCGGCATTGGCAATCGCGGCGTAGCCGTCGGTTCCGGCGCCCGAGAAGTTGGCGTCAAAGGCTTCGATGGCCGCGGCTTGTGAAAGGTCGAGAGCCTTGCCTTTGGCGACGCCTTCGATGATGTCGGTTAAGACAATGTCACCAAGGTCCTTCAATCCAGCCAACAGCGCCAGTGTGCCGCCAATCTGTCCCGAGCCGATCAATGCGATTTTGGCGCGCGCCATTCCGAGCTACCCCCAAGAAACTTAGTTGACTATGAGCGGGATATGCATCCCACCCGTTTGTATCTCATCAAATTCGTCGGGCGGACAAAAGGCAAGCCGCAACTTTCGTATCAAAAAGAAATTGCATTCGATCAATCGCAGGGCGGGCCAAATCAGCGGCGTGTCCGGCCGCCCGAATGCCCGGCAAGATAGGCCTCGGACCGCATTTCCGTCAGGCGGGATGACGTGCGTTCAAAGAGGTCCGATCCGTTTCCTTCCGGGTAGAGGGCGTCGGGTTCGGCGGCGGCCGAGGCGATGAGGCAAATGCGGCTGTCGTAGAGCGCATCAATGAGATTAATGAAACGGCGCGCGACGTCGCGGCGGTCCGGGGTCAGGATCGGGATATCGTCGATGATGACCGTATGAAAAGCGTGGGCGATGTGCAGGTAGTCATTGGCGCCGAGCGGCCGATCGCAGAGGTCGTCGAATGCAAAACGCGCAACGCCGACGGAGGCGAGCGGCACGACGAGCTTGCGTCCCTTGACGTCCAGCGTCTGAGCTTTTCCGGGATGCCTGCCCGTCAGACGGTTCCAGTGCGCGTCGAGCGCCGCTTTCGCCGCCGTGTTGGCCGGATGAAAATAAAGCTCTGCTCCCGAAAGCTTGTCGAGGCGAAAATCCTTCTGGGACTTTAGCTCGATGATCTCCATGTTCGCACGGATGAGATCGATGAACGGCAGGAAGAGCTGGCGATTGAGCCCATTCCTATAGAGATCTTCGGGACGGGCGTTTGATGTCGCGACGACCGTAACGCCTGCAGCAAACAATCCCTGGAACAATCGCCCGAGGATCATGGCGTCGGCGATGTCGGTGACGTGCATTTCATCGAAGCACAGAAGATGCGCTTCCTTGGCGATGCCTTCGGCGACATGCGGAATGGGATCGCCCGGCGTATCGGTCCGCGCCTGACTTATCCTGTCGTGAACATCCGCCATGAACTCGTGGAAATGGACGCGACGCTTCGGTTCGACCGGGGTCTCTTCAGAGAACAAATCCATGAGCATGGTTTTGCCGCGGCCGACGGCTCCCCAGACGTAGAGACCTTTCGGCGCCGCCCGCCCATTGCCAAAGAGACGTGACAACACCCCTTTCCGCTTCTGTGCGGCCACGAGTTCCGCCTGCAGCGCATCGAGCCGTTCAGCGAGCATCGCTTGCGCCGCGTCCGGTTCGATCTCGCGCTCGGCAAGACGCTGTCGATAACCTTCAATGATGCTGCCCATGCGTCCCCGCCCGAATGAACTCCTTCGGTAATCGGCCCTATGCGGTAAGCGCAACAGGCACCCATTGCGCTGCGCCGCTCCCCGACGCGACCGAATGTCACCAGCCGCGGCGGCATTCAAATGTCGGTTCGAAAGGCCGTCCCTTCGGCATCCGCGGCGATCCGTCGGATGAAAATGCATTGGTGCGATGCAGCAACATCTATCGCTTTGCACAAATTAAGCACCTTTTGTCTAGAGCCTACAGCGCCTTTGCGGATCCACGCGATCCGGCGAGCCACCACATAAGGAGTTTTGCGATGTTGGAAGAGGCTCAGGTCTCGGTCGAGACGTTCGGATTTATCCGGCGGCTGCTCGCCAGCGAAAACTATTTACTGCGGGATCATCTTTGCCGCCTGGATAGCGAGGCGCGTCACCGCCGTTTCGGCCACGACGTTTCGGATGAATTCATCGCGCAATACGCATCACATGCGAGCGACTTTGGAAACGTCACATTTGGATATCTCGTCGAGGGCGAAGTTCGCGGCATTGCCGAGTTACGTCCCGGCGCACTCATGGGCCGAGATAGCGCGGAGGTCGCATTCTCCGTTGAACGAGCTTTCGTCAATCGCGGTATCGCGACCCAATTGATGGGACGCATCATCCGCACGGCGCGCAATCGCGGATTCAGCCACCTCACACTCGTCTGCTTGCCCGATAACGCAAAGATGCAGGCGATCGCTCGACATTACGGTGCCGCGCTCAAGATCGAAGATGGCTCCATCTTCGCTGACATCGTTCCCGATCGCGCCGACTATCAATCAATGGTCGCCGAGATGATCGATGAGCCGATGACGTACCTTCATGCCGCTCTCGATCTGCAAACACGCATCGGCGCATAGAGCGAAACCGGCAAGCGACGCAGTCGTAACGACGAATTTCGAATCGAATTGCGATTCGAAATTGCGACTCGCATCTGCGTAATTCGGATTCTGAAATCTCTTGAAAGGCCAAGAGGAGTGGAAAAATAAGAAAAATTGCGACATTTGCGCAACAATTCGCGTTAATAAACTCCGTTTTACTCGTGATTTCAAACTTCTCGATCCACAAACTTCTCGAAGTTGCTCATGTTTACGTAGTTCGAG
>JAICLG010000026.1 GCA_025927515.1 Hyphomicrobium sp. | reverse complement strand
GAGCTTTGTGATTGTCGCACCGGCCGAGGCCTTCCATCCCGCTGATGAAACGTACGGATACGTTCCCCCGAAAAAATTGAAGAGCACGCGTCATACAGAGCCGGCGCCCACGCCTCTTTTTGGCATGGGCTGGGACTCGGGCCGTTCTCAGAACGAAGCCCGCGATAGCGACGAAGAGTCCGCGGATTCGCGAGAGACGCTGACGGGCGGCGGGCAACCGCATATAGCGGCCGTTGCGCCTCCGAGGGTCGCGTTCCCGAATTCCTACGGCACTGGCTCGATCGTCATCGATACGGCGGGCCGTCACCTCTATTATGTTCTGTCGTCCTCGACCGCGTACCGCTATCCGATCGCCGTCGGCAAACAGGGCTTCGCGTGGTCTGGCGTCGAGAAGATCTCGCGAAAGGTCGCTTGGCCCGAGTGGTATCCGCCTGCCGAGATGCGTGCCCGCAAGCCCGGGCTACCGGTGCACATGGCGGGCGGCATTCGCAATCCGCTCGGCGCGATGGCGCTCTACCTCGGCAACACGCTCTATCGCATCCATGGCACCAACGACGTACGATCGATCGGCACGGCCGCCTCATCCGGTTGCATTCGGATGACAAATGGCAACGTCACGCATCTTGCCCGTCTCGCAAGCGTCGGAACGACGGTCTATGTGCTGAAGCGGTTGCCTGCGGGAACGGCTCGCATGGCCAAGGTTGACCGCGAAGGCTAGCGCCCGCGAATTCGCGCGCCGTCTTTCTTTAGCGCACGAAACCTTCGAGAAATCCAACCGGCTCGCCGCGTGCAGAGCCGGCGATCTCTCCCTCCCACATCACCTTCCGGCCGCGGACGAAAGTCCCGACCGGCCAACCGGTGACTTTGACGCCGTCATAAGGCGTCCAGGCGCATCGGCTCTCGATCCAGGCGTTTGAAATCGTCGCCGTGCGCTTCATATCGACGATCGTCAGATCGGCATCATAGCCGACGGCGATGCGCCCCTTGTTCCTGATTCCGAACAACCGTTGCGGTCCGTGGCTCGTCAAATCGACGAAGCGCTGCAGAGATAGCCGCCCCGCGTTCACATGATCGAGCATGATCGGCACGAGCGTCTGTACGCCCGTCATGCCGGAATGCGTGTCGGGATACGCGTGATCCTTTTCCTCACGCGTATGCGGCGCATGATCGGAACCGAGAACATCGACCACGCCCGATTGCAGCGCCGCCCAGATCGCGGTGCGGTGGCGCGCATCGCGAACCGGAGGATTCATTTGCGCATAAGCGCCGAGCCGCTCGTAGCAGTCCGGCGCTTCAAGGGTCAGATGATGCGGCGTCACCTCCACCGTCGCGTACGATTTGTGATCCCGCAGGTAATCCATTTCGTCAGCGGTCGAGATGTGCAGAACATGCACGCGCTTGCCGTGCTTCTCGGCAAGACCAACGAGACGCTTCGTTGCGATGAGCGCTGCTTCCGGATCGCGCCATTCCGGATGCGAAGATGGATCGCCTTTGCGCCGGAGAGGCATGCGCGCCTTGAGGCGCGCCTCGTCCTCGGCATGAAATGACGCGCGCCGCGAAATCTTCGCGATGATGCGATCGAGCGCCGCCTCCTCATCGACCAGAAGATCACCGGTCGACGAACCCATGAAAACCTTGATGCCCGCCGAAGCCTCGAGCTTTTCCAGCATCGGAATTTCGGAGACATTCTCACGCGTACCGCCCACGAAAAACCCAAAGTCGCAGAACATCCGGTTTCGCGCCCGGCGGACCTTGTCGGCAAGCGTATCCGCGGTCGTTGTCAGCGGCTTCGTATTAGGCATCTCGAAAACGGCGGTCACCCCGCCAGCGACCGCAGCCCGGCTCCCCGTTTCCAGATCTTCTTTGTGATCGAGCCCCGGCTCCCGGAAATGCACCTGCGTGTCGATAACCCCGGGCAGGATATGCAGACCAGCCGCATCGATCTCCGCAACGGCTTTGGCCGGGCCAAGGTTGCCGATCGCCGCGATCCTCTCGCCCGCAATCGCAATATCGCGGATGCCTTCCCCGTCATGGTTGACGACTGTCGCGCCCCGGATCACGAGATCGAACGTATCGGCCATTTTCGCGGCGCTCCTTGCCCTTGCCTTCGGCTGAGACCCCGCATACGTAACTCCCACCCCGTTTGCAATCGAGACAAAAGCCAATGCCCAGCGTAAAGATCGCGCGACTTACCGACCGCGGCGTCGTGGGCGTCGAGGGCGCCGACAGTGAAAAGCTGCTGCAGGGCCTTGTCACGAATGACCTCGAAGGCTTGAGCCCAGGCGCAGCTCGACACGCAGCCCTGCTCTCTCCGCAAGGCAAGATCCTTTTTGAGTTCTTCGTGGTTCGAGTTGAGAACGGCTATCTGCTTGACGTCGCCGCCGCCAAAGCCGCCGAGCTCGCGAAGCGGCTGACGATGTATAAGCTTCGCGCCGACGTTACGATAAAGGACAGGTCGGCCGATTTCGCGGCCTACGCCATCTGGGGCGACAGTGCCGCCGCTCTCACCGCAACCCGAACCTGCCTCCATTTCGATGATCCTCGCCATCAGGCGATGGGAGTGAGATGGCTGACGGAATCTCCGCCGCCACCCGACCGACAAGTCGTGGAACTCGCCCACATCGATTATGACGCGCTTCGCGTTCATGTCGGCATGCCGGAAGGCGGCAAGGACTACGACTTCGGCGACGCCTATCCACACGAAGCCGATTTCGATCTCTTCAACGGGGTGTCATTCACCAAGGGATGCTTCGTAGGACAAGAGGTCGTGGCGCGGATGCAGAACAAGACGGTGATACGCAAGCGCGTCGTGAAGATCACCGGCACAGGGCCTCTCACTTCAGGCGCGGATGTAAATCTCGGGGACATTGCAATCGGTCGCGTCGGTACTGTCGATGGAACACATGGCCTTGCAATGGTTCGTCTCGATCGCGTGCTCGACGCGCGGCAAAAGAACCAGCATCTCGTCTCCGCCGGCACCACGATTGAAGTCGATGCCGAAGCGCTTACGCGCTACAGCGCGTCTCTCGCTGCACGCCCGTCGGCAACGCTGCCATCATGAGCGCCGTCAAGGAAAGCGAGCGCTGTCCTTGGGCGGGCGCGAATGGAACTGAATACGCGCGCTATCACGATGAAGAGTGGGGCGTGCCGATGACGGACGATCGCGCGCTGTTCGAGAAGTTGACGCTCGAAGGGTTTCAAGCTGGCCTCTCGTGGATCACCATCCTTCGAAAGCGCGACAACTTTCGCAAGGCGTTCCGCGATTTCGATGCGGCGCGGATCGCCCGGTTCACCGAACGTGATGTTGCACGGCTCATGCAGGACGAAGGCATCATCCGTAATCGCGCCAAAATCGAAGCCGCGATTTCGAACGCCAAGGCATATCTCGCGCTCAGCAAGCGCGTGCCCTTTTCGCAATTCATCTGGAGCTTTGTTGATGGCCGCCCCATCATCAACCACCTTGCGAGCTTCAAGGATGCACCAACCGAAACGGACGCCTCGAAGCGCATGAGCAAGGCACTCAAAGCCGAAGGCTTCCGCTTCGTCGGCGCGACGACGCTCTATGCGTTCATGCAATCGACCGGAATGGTCAACGACCATCTCGTCTCCTGCTTCCGCCATACTGCCTGCGCCAAACTACAAAGCAGGCTGAAGATTTCCGGCTTATGAGCGCAGAGAACAAAACTCCTCCACGAGCATGGCAGCGCATGCTCTCGGGCCGCCGCCTCGATCTTCTGGAACCGAGGCCCGAGGATATCGAGATCGAGGATATCGCCCATGGTCTGGCCCGCGTTGCGCGCTGGAATGGGCAGACAACCGGCGACCACGCTTTCTCGGTCGCCCAACACAGTCTCCTCGTCACCGAGATCGTTGCGGCGATGGAGCCTGCTTTTACTGCAAGGGAGCTATGCGCCGCGCTCCTGCATGATTCTCCCGAGTACGTAATCGGTGATCTGATCAGTCCATTCAAAGCCGCCGTCGGGCTGAACTACAAAGCGTTTGAGGAAAAGCTCCTCAGAGCGATCTACCATCGTTTTGGAATCGGCCGGATCGAGCCGAACGTCACCGCTGCGATAAAGCGTGCAGACACCGCCGCAGCATATTACGAAGCAACACGACTCGCCGGCTTCGAAACTCAGGAGGCGGAGCGTTTTTTCGGGCGTCCCGAGTTGCCGCAAACTCTCGAAACGGAACTTAGGACGCTTACGCCGCATTCCACCAGCGTGGCCGAGGCGCGATTTCTTGACGGTTTCGCCAAGCTTTGCAGATTCTGACATTCGGGCCGTTTTACGGCGTACGCGCAGTTTTTTAGTTGTGCAGGTTATCTGAAAATCGCCACGATCGCCCTCTAGCTCGCCTCTTGGGGAGCACGGGGAAGACATAGATGAACATGGAACTTTCAGGCCGGAGAAAACCGACGCCCGACACGTCTCATCGGACTCCCGAAGCCGAAACGGAACAGTCTCTTTCCATCGGCATCGGCCTCAATGCGGCGATCGTGGCTGTAGCTGAAAACGAACCTGTTGCGCTTGTCGTGCGTGACGGAGCAGACAGCATCGGTGCAACGGATATCCTTCCGTTCGGTCCATTTAATCCGATTGAGCATCGGACGCTCGAGAGCGGCCTCAGGGCATGGGTCCAGGACCAGACCGGCCTTGAACTCGGGTACGCCGAACAGCTCTACACGTTCGCGGATCGCGGACGTCATGCAAATCCTGATGACGACAAGCCTCATGTTGTTTCAATTGGCTATCTCGCGTTGACGCAGGCCGTCGGACACCATGGATTGACCAATGGCGTCTGGCGCAGCTGGTATCAGTATTTTCCCTGGGAAGATTGGCGGCGCGGCAGACCCGAGATCATCGCTCACGAGATCGAACCGCGGCTGAAATCCTGGGCGGAAAAAACGGGTTCGCAGAAATCTCTCAACTCGCCCATTCCACGTGCCGATCGCGTCCGCATTTGCTTCGGGCTGGACGGCATGGCGTGGGACGAGGAGAAAGTGCTCGAGCGGTTCGAGATGCTCTATGAAGCGGGGCTCGCTGACGAAGCCGTGCGAGACAACCGCAACTCAGTACACGAATGGACCGATCGTCCGAAGCTCGGATTGCCAATGCAGTCGGATCATCGTCGGATTCTCGCGACGGCGATCAGCCGTACACGCGCGAAGATCAAATATCGTCCGGTTGTCTTCGAATTGATGCCCGACGAATTCACGCTTTATGAGTTGCAGAAAACTGTTGAAGCCATTCTCGGTCCGCATCTGCACAAGCAAAACTTCCGCAGGCTTGTGGAAGGCGCAGGCCTCGTCGAACCGACAGGCGAGGTGAAAACGCGGACGGGCGGCAGACCCGCCAAGCTCTTCCGTTTCCGCCGCGACGTTTTGCTGGAACGCCCGGCGCCCGGCGTAAGGGTCTCGGCGCCGCCGAGCCGGACCTGATCCACACACACGGCAAATCTGATCCAGGGTTGGCAGGAACTGCCACCCTGGAAATCTGTTCCCGACTGCATTATGTTAATAGTGATCAAGAATGCTCAAAAAGAGCATTTTTGACCTAACGAGCGGCTGAGGATGCCGTCGCCACTTTTATCCTGAATATGCTCTATTGGAGCATATAATGAGTTTGGGAGACAGGTCAATGGTTTCTACCCTCGAAAAAACGGCGAGCTCCGCCGTCGCTCGACGGCCAGAGGCGAAAGCAGTTCCTCCCTACCAGTGGTCCAAGGCACTCGAATCCGAGATGGCGCCGCTTTATGCCCGCGTTCGCCATGTCATCACGCCGATGGAGTGGCCCCACTATGCGCCGCTGATCAAGTCGATCAACGAACTCAAGGCGCAGCGCAACGCGGTCATCCTGGCGCACAACTACATGACGCCGGAGATCTTCCACTGCGTCGCCGATTTTCGTGGCGACTCACTGCAGCTCGCCAAGGAGGCTGCGCGCACGGATGCAAAAGTCATCGTGCAGGCGGGCGTCCACTTCATGGCGGAAACGTCAAAGCTGTTATCGCCGGATAAAACCGTGCTCATCCCGGACCTGCGCGCGGGCTGTTCGCTCGCATCCTCGATTACGCCTGAGGATGTCCGCATGCTGCGCGAAGCATATCCCGGCGTCCCGATCGTCACTTACGTGAACACATCTGCGGCGGTAAAAGCCGAGTGCGACATCACTTGTACGTCCTCGAACGCCGTGAAAGTTGTGGAAAGCCTTGGCGCGCCGCGCGTGCTCTGCATCCCCGACCAGTATCTCGCGAAGTGGGTGCAGTCGCAGACCAAGGTCGAGGTCATCGCCTGGAAAGGCGCCTGCGAGGTGCACGAGCGCTTCACCGGCGAAGAGCTGCAAAGCATGCGCGCCGACGAACCCGGCCTCAAGATTATTGCGCACCCCGAATGCCCGCCCGACGTCATAGCGGCTGCCGATTTCACCGGCTCGACTTCCGGCATGATTCAATGGGTAAAGGACAGGCGCCCGGCGAAGGTCATGCTCGTCACCGAATGCTCGATGGCCTCGAACGTCGCGATCGAGGTACCGGACGTCGAGTTCATCCGGCCGTGCAATCTCTGCCCGCACATGAAGCGCATTAGCCTCGATAATATCTACGACAGCCTGGTCAATCTGCGTCACGAGGTGACGGTCGATCCGGACGTCGCTGTTCGTGCCCGTCGCGCTGTCGAGCGCATGGTCAATCTGACCAATTAGCGCTTTGGGCGACGGCCCAGGAGACAAGCCAATGGCAGCGCGAAATCAGCGGCGCGAGGTGCGGACCTTCAAACCATTTGAAGGCGAGCCCGGACTAGGCGACGTTGTCATCATCGGCGCGGGACTCGCGGGCCTCTTCACGGCGCTGAAGCTCGCACCGCTGCCGGTGACGGTTATCGCTGCCGCGCCGCTCGGCGAAGGCGCTTCCAGCATGTGGGCACAAGGCGGTATCGCGGCGGCCGTCGGCGAAGGCGACAGCACGGCCAAGCACGCTGCTGACACCATCGAAGCCGGCGGCGGTATCGTCGACCCTGACGTTGCGCGCGTCGTCGCCGATGAAGGCCCCGACCGTATCCGCGACCTGTTGAGCTACGGCGTCCCCTTCGATCGCGATCTTGAAGGCCACTACGTTCTCTCGAAGGAAGCCGCACATTCGGAAAAGCGCGTCGTGCGCGTCTCCGGTGACCGGGCCGGCGCCGCCATCATGCAAGCTCTTATCGCCGCCGTGCGTCGGACGCCGTCGATCCGAGTGCTCGAAGGCTACGAAGCCGACGACCTCATCGCTGAGAATGGCCGCCTCAAAGGCCTGCGCTTGATCCGTTCCAGAAATCTTGGAAGCGGCTCCTACGTGTTCGTGCCAGCAGCCGCCGTCGTACTGGCGACCGGCGGCGTTGGCGCCCTGTTTGCATTGACCACCAATCCCTCCTACGCCAAGGGCGAAGCGCTTGCGATGGCGGCGCGCGCCGGTGCGGTCATCGCCGATCCCGAATTCGTGCAATTCCATCCAACGGCGATCAATGCCGGAATTGATCCCGCGCCTCTCGCGACGGAAGCGCTGCGCGGCGAAGGCGCGACGCTCGTCAACTCACATGGCGAGCGCTTCATGCTGGCTGTCGATCCTCGCGGCGAACTCGCCCCGCGTGATGTCGTTGCGCGCGCCGTCTACAACGAGCTGAGCGCCGGGCGCGGCGTCTTTCTCGACTGCCGGACGGCAATCGGCGCGCATTTCGAGAAAGAGTTTCCAACTGTCTGGAAGCACTGTCGAAGCGCCGGCATCGACCCGACGACGGACCTCATCCCGGTGGCCCCGGCAGAACACTATCATATGGGCGGCATTGCCACCGATCTCCGCGGCCGTACCAGCCTCGCCGGGTTGTGGGCAGTGGGCGAAGTCGCCTCGACAGGACTACACGGCGCAAACCGGCTAGCATCGAATTCGCTTCTGGAGGCTGTCGTGCTTGGCGCCCGTGCGGCAGCCGACATCCGCGACTTTCTTCCTCACGATAGCGTCGGTCATTTCGTGCACCCCCGGCGCATTCCAGCTTCGCGAGCAGCAGGGGCCGACAAACGCGGCGAGGCGCTCGCGCGTCTTCGCGCCATCATGACGGCTCATGTCGGGGTCCAGAGATCGGCCAAGGGCTTGAAACAGGCGCTCATCGCCCTTCGAGATCTCGACGCCGCGACCGCTGACGATACCGTTCTATCCAACATGATCCTGACGGCGCGACTGATCACCCTCGCAGCGTTGATGCGCAAGGAAAGCCGCGGCGGCCATTATCGCACCGACTACCCCGTAAGCGATCCTGCGTTCGCGCACCGCACGTTCATCACCATCGACGATCTCAATGCGGCAGAGCAGAAGCTGCACGTGGCAAACAGCATTTCCGCGACGGCTTAGAGACCATGATTTCACGTCCTGACCTGCCTTCTCTCCCCCGGAACATCGTGGACGCAGCCGTTCGTGCCGCGCTCGACGAGGACCTGGGATTAGTCGGCGACATCACGACGAACGCGACCGTACCCTCCGGCGCCTTCGCACAAGCCGTCATCGCGGCGCGCAAGCCGGGCGTCGTTGCAGGCGTTGCGCTCGCCGAAGCGGCATTCCGGGCCGTCGGTTCCGATGTGTCGATCGCGATCGAAATTGACGACGGCAAGACGGTCAAGCCGGGCGCCGTCATCGCCCGCATCGCCGGCGAGGCACGCACGCTTCTGACCGCCGAGCGCGTTGCCCTGAATTTCCTCGGCCGTCTGTCCGGCATCGCAACGCTGACGCGGCGCTACGTCGATGCGGGCGCCGGCACGCCCGCAAAAATCGTCGACACGCGAAAAACGACACCCGGGTTGCGCGCCTTGGAGAAATACGCGGTCCGCTGCGGCGGCGGTTACAATCACCGCGTCGGATTGTTCGATGCCGTGTTGATCAAGGACAACCACATCGTAGCGGCTGGCAGCATCTCGGCGGCGGTTCGGGCAGCAAAAGTCGCGGTCGGCCACATGACCAAGATCGAGGTCGAGGTCGATACCCTCGCGCAGCTGGAAATGGTGATGCGCGAAAAAGTCGATTGCGTACTCCTCGACAATATGAAGCCTGCTGAACTTTCCAAAGCAGTCAAGATCGTAGCCGGACGTTGCCTCACCGAAGCGTCGGGCGGTGTCAGCCTCGAAACAGTGCGCGAAATCGCGCAATCCGGCGTTGACCTCATATCCGTCGGTGCGCTGACGCACTCCGCGACAGTGCTCGACTTGGGGCTGGACTTCATTGCATCGCCAAACCAAGCCGTCATCGAAGCTTGAATTCGCCGTACTCGAAATACATGTGAGGGAGTGATAAAACCGGCAAGCTTTACCGGGCTTCGCAAGCGAGGGTGCCATGGCAATGCAATGGATCGTGGTGTGGGGTCTGGTCGCCGTTGCCGCCTCGGCACTTGCGGCGATCCTCGCGGGCTTCAAAAATCGCGATTATTCCTATTGGATGGCGTGGAGCTTCATTATCCCGCCGCTCGTCATCTGGCTGCTATTCACGCCAAAGAACAAAGGACCGCGACCGCGCCAGCCCCGCCTCGACGACCTCGACCGCCGCGAGAATGGCCCGTTGTAGGATGCGCAGGCCGGGATCCATCCAAGCCGATGGAATTAAGCCCGGCAGAAACTTGGACGGATGCTCGCCTCCGCGGACAGGACGGTAAACGTGATCGGCTTATGACTTCGATTTCGCGCGCCGCCGGATGGTCGCTTGCGCCGCGGATAAACGCGCGACAGGCACGCGGAACGGCGAACACGAAACGTAGTCGAGATCGATATTCTCGAAGAATTCGATCGACTTCGGATCACCGCCATGTTCGCCACATATGCCGGTCTTGAGGCCGGGCTTCGCCGCACGCCCGCGTTCGGTGCCGATTTTGACCAGCTCTCCCACACCTCTTTGATCGATTGTGACGAATGGGTCCGTCGAGATCACTTCATGCTCAAGATAGTTCGATAAAATGGGCGCGGCGTCATCGCGAGACAGCCCGAGTGCCGTCTGTGTCAGATCGTTCGTACCGAATGAGAAGAAATCCGCACCCGACGGTCCACCCGCGATGTCTGCAGCGCGCAACGCCGCCCTGGGCAGCTCGATCATCGTTCCCACATCGTAGGGAATCGTAACGCCTGTCTCGCGCGCGACGGCTTCAGCGGTCTCGACGACAACGCGGCGCAGGACGTCGAACTCACGCCTGTAGGCGACGAACGGAATCATGACCTCCGGCCGCACCGCTTCTCCCGTTTTCTTCTCGGCATTGACGGCAGCCTCGAAAATCGCACGCACCTGCATGCGCGTAATCTCCGGAAATTTGATACCGAGGCGGCAACCCCGGAAACCCAGCATCGGGTTGAATTCCTCAAGCTCTGCGACGCGCGACTTGAGACGCATCAAATCCATTCCAAGCGCCGCTGCGACTTGCGCCGCTTCGCGGTCCTCGTGCGGCAGAAACTCGTGTAAGGGCGGATCGAGCAATCGGATCGTCACGGGCAATCCCGCCATGATCTCGAACAGCTCTTCGAAGTCCGCGCGCTGCACGGGCAGGAGCTTGTCCAACGCCTGCTGACGCCCCTCCTCATCCTCGGCGCAGATCATCTCGCGGACGGCAAGAATGCGCCCTTCCTCGAAAAACATATGCTCCGTGCGGCAAAGGCCGATGCCCTCCGCTCCAAACGACCGGGCTTGCCGCGCGTCACGCGGCGTGTCGGCATTGGTGCGGACTTTCATGCGCCGGGTGCGATCCGCCCATTCCATGACGGTCGCAAAAGTACCCGACAGTTGCGGCGGCAGCATCTTGGCTTTTCCGGCGTAGACGCGCCCGGTGCTGCCATCGATCGAGATGATGTCGCCGGACTTGAATGTGCGCACGCCGGCGCGCATCGTCCCCGCGTTGGTATCGATCTTGAGCGTCCCGGCGCCCGAGACACACGGCCTGCCCATACCGCGCGCGACGACGGCTGCATGGCTCGTCATGCCGCCCCGCGCCGTCAGGATGCCGACGGCCGCGTGCATACCCTGCACGTCCTCCGGGCTGGTTTCCGAACGAACGAGGATGACCTCCCTGCCCTTGGCCTTCAGCGCTTCCGCCATTTCGGAATGAAAGACGATCTCGCCCGAGGCGGCACCCGGAGACGCCGGTAGGCCTCTCGCGATCAAGTCGTGGTCAGCCGAAGGATCGATCGCTGGATGCAATAGCTGATCGAGTTGCGTTGGCTCGATCCTGAGGATCGCTTCCTCCTGGCTGATGAGATTTTCCGCCGCGAGATCGACCGCAATCTTGAGCGCCGCTTCGGTCGTGCGCTTGCCGGCCCGCGTCTGCAGGATCCACAGCTTGCCGAGTTGGACCGTGAACTCGACATCCTGCATGTCGCGATAATGCCGTTCGAGCTGGTCAAAGATCTGCGCCAGCTCAGCGAACGCCTCCGGCATCGCGACTTCGAGAGCCGTTTCCGGAGCCTCACGCGCGCTTTTCTTCGTCAGCGGCTGCGGCGTGCGGATACCGGCGACGACGTCCTCTCCCTGCGCATTCGGAAGGTATTCGCCGAATATTTCTTTTTCACCCGTCGACGGGTTGCGCGTGAAGGCAACACCCGTCGCCGAGTTGTCCCCGAGATTGCCGAACACCATCGCCTGCACCGTGACGGCGGTACCCCACTCGTCCGAGATGTCGTGCAACCTGCGATATGTTTCGGCGCGCGGATTGTGCCAGGAATCGAAAACCGCGGCGATGGCACCCCAGAGCTGTTCGCCTGTGTCTTGCGGGAAAGGCGCGCCATGCTCGCGCTCGATCGCCGCCTTGTAATCCGCGATGATCTCGCGCCAGGCTTCCTCATCGAGATCGGTGTCTGCAGAATATCCGTTGAGGTTCTTGAAATTTTCGAGAATGTCTTCGAATGCGCCGTGATCGACGCCGAGCACGACGTCACCGTACATTTGAATGAAACGGCGATAGCTGTCGAAAGCAAAGCGCGAGTTGCCCGTTAGCGCTGCAAGCCCCTCGACCGTCTTGTCGTTGAGACCGAGGTTCAGGATCGTGTCCATCATGCCCGGCATCGACGCGCGAGAGCCGGAACGCACCGATACGAGCAGCGGGCGGTTTTCGTCTCCGAAGCGCGCGTTGACGGTTTTTCCGACAGCATCGAGCGCCTGCAGAACATCACCCTTCAACGATTCCGGCAGTTTGCTTCCTGCTGCGAAAAAGGCGTCGCATACGTCGGTTGTAATCGTGAAGCCCGGCGGAACAGGCATTCCCAGGGCCGCCATCTCGGCAAGATTGGCGCCCTTGCCGCCGAGGAGCTCGGCCATATCGGCCCCGCCCTCCGCCTTGCCGGGAGCAAAGGCGTAGACCCATTTTTTTTTGCCGTCAGTGTCCGGCTGTGCCATCAGACCTCCGGTGCGATCTTCATGCTGCCATGATCCGCGTCAGGAGACGTGCCATAGCAAATGAAGCTCACTATTCCTAGTTGAAGTCCCTTGCCGCCTTGTTTCGCAGTCTTATGGAAAGTCTATCACGATGCCCGCCCTGGAGACCGTTCTCGAAACACTTGGTCAATCAAAAGCTGCCGGACTCGACCGCTTGTTCGAGTTGTTACGGATAGATAGCATCTCGACCGACCCGGCTCACAAGGCGAGCTGCCGCAAAGCCGCCGAATGGTGTGCCGCGACGCTCAAGGATTTCGGCTTCGCCGAAGCCAAAGTTGTGCCAACAAGCGGTCATCCGATGGTCGTGGCGCACGACCGCGCTCGACGCGACCCTGGCGTACCGCACGTGCTCTTTTATGGACACTATGACGTGCAGCCGCCCGATCCGCTCGATCTTTGGGAAACGCCGCCCTTCGAACCGCGCGTCACCAGCGACCCGGCAAACGGCGAGGTCATCGTCGCCCGTGGAGCCGAGGATAACAAGGGCCAGTTGATGACCTTCTTCGAGGCGGCCCGCGCCTGGATGAAGGTTCAAGGCCAATTGCCCGTCGCGGTATCAGTACTGATCGAAGGCGAGGAAGAATGCGGATCGCCGTCGCTGCCTGGATTCCTGGCAAAGCACGGAGACGAATTGAAAGCCGATCTCGTGCTCGTCTGCGATACCGGGCAATGGGACAAGGACACGCCTGCGATTACGACGATGCTGCGCGGCCTCGTCGGTGATGAGCTTGTCATCACCGCGCCAAATCGCGATGTTCATTCCGGCATCTACGGCGGTCCTGTAACGAACCCCATACGGGCGCTCGCCAAGGTCATGGCCGCGCTCCATGACGAGACCGGAAAGATTGCCGTTCCAGGCTTTTATGACGGTGTCCAGGACCCAGCGCCCGCGCAACTCGCTCAATGGAAATCATTGGGTCTCAGAGCCCAGTCGTTCCTCGGTTCTGTGGGACTGAAAACACCAGCGGGAGAACAAGGCCGCACCGTCATCGAACAGCTTTGGTCGCGCCCGACGCTGGAATTCAATGGCGTAACTGGAGGCTACCAGGGCGTCGGGTCAAAGACGGTCATCCCGGCAAAGGCTTCAACTAAGATTACCTGCCGTCTTGTGCCCGGACAGGACCCGGACAAGGTGATGAAAGCCCTTCACGATTACGTCGATAAGATCCTGCCTGCCGATTGCAAGGCGACGTGGCTTGGCCATCATGGCTCCGGGGCCGTCAGCTTCGACACCACCGATCCGTCGATGCAAGCCGCCGCCAGAGCACTTGAAGAGGAATGGGGAAAGCCCGCCGTCCTTATGGGTAGCGGGGCGTCTATCCCGATCGTGACGTCCTTTCGCGATGCCCTCGGCATGGACAGCCTGCTGATCGGTTTCGGCCTGGACGACGATCGCATCCATTCCCCGAACGAAAAATACAACATTCGCAGCTTCGAGAAGGGAGCACGCAGCTGGGCGCGGATTCTCGCCGCGCTTGCGCCGGCCGCCGCGTAGAACTTCTCGCCGGAATGCTTCGCAGCAAACGCATCGAGACACCGGAATGCTTAAGCCGCATCTGCTCCTGACCGTCGTCGTCTTTGCACTCGTCGGATGGCTGGCGGTGCACTACGCCACGCAGCAAAACAGCTCCTGGCCGACCGGCAGCGCGTCCAACACCAGCACACGCCCAAACGCAGACAGCAACACCGGCAAAGCCCAAGGTGGAAACGGCTACAGCAGCGGCGATGGCTACCGCAATAGCTACGGCAACGGCGGCGAGCGCAACATTGCCGGCCAATTCGATTACTACGCGCTCGTTCTCTCCTGGAGTCCCTCTTATTGCGCCGAGAACGCCGATCGTAACGAACAGCAGTGCAATCGCCGGGATGGGCGGCGCTATTCATTCGTCCTGCACGGACTATGGCCGCAATATAATTATGGCTATCCATCCTCATGCCGCTTGCCGCGACGGCCGTTCGTTCCCGACAATGTCATCGCGAGCATGCTCGACATCATGCCAAGCCGCGGCCTCGTCATCCACGAATACCGGACGCACGGCACCTGCTCTGGACTGGATCCCGCGCAATACTTTTCGACCGCGCATCGTCTGTTCAACGCCGTTACGATACCGCAGCGGTTTCGAAGCCCTCCCGAGGCGCAATATGCGACGCCTTCGGAAATCCGCGACGCGTTCCTGCAAGCTAACCCGAACCTCAACGCGGATATGCTGGCCGTCGTCTGCGACGGCAAAGGGCTGAAGGAAGTCCGCATCTGCTTTTCAAAGGACGGACATACTCGTGCCTGCGGGCGGAACGAAAACCAGAACAAGCTGTGCTCTAGCAATCGGGTGTTCATTCCACCGACAGGTGCAAGTGCTCGGCAAACAGCACCCGTCAATTCGGCACCGGCAAACGTCGATCAACAGTCGCCGCTTCCCGGCCCACGCATGAATTACGATTACGGCCGGAGTAATCCGTAGATACGGAGACTCGTGAGTTTTGCACGCCATTGCGCTCTGAGGCGGCGTCTGAGTTTAATGAACAGCTTAAGCCGCGGATCGCAGCCGCTCGGTACGCCACGTCACCGGCGCATAGGCGACCCAACCGAGGCCCGCCTCAGCCGCAATGCCTTCAAGCGCCATCGGATTGATGCTCCACCCATCGGCGACGCCAAGGACGTGTCCTTCGGTCGGATGCAGAAGCAGCGGCCCGCCGACATCGCCGTGGCGATCGCGAACGCCCCTGAACTCGATCATTGAGAGGCCAAGCCGCCTCTCTTCGGGCGTCAGACCGCCAATATCCCAAACGACGCCTGCCTCGCCAGCGGCAAAAGCCCTGACGAGGTTCCCGTTCTCAAATCGTGCCCAGGCATAGAAATCGATGATCGGAAATGTCGCGAAATACTGAACATCTGGGAAGTGGCTCGCTATGCGATGAAGCAGCGGCGCCGTCTTGTCTATAAAAGTGCCACCCGTGGGCAATGGCAGCGATACGCCGGCGACGATCGTCCATCCCTCGATAGGAGGCGAAACGAAGACGAAAGCGTCGGCGAGATCCAGGTCATAGATCGCGCCGAGACCCGAATTCCAATTTGCGGTGCGAAGTTCGAGACCGAGAATCGCAGCCAGCCGCTGCGCGTCTTCCGTCTTCACTGCGAGCCAGGACATCTCGCTGCCAAAGGGGTGCGGCCGGTCCGGGGCGTCGTCGACGGTAACCCGTCGCGGCAAAAGCCGCGGAGAAAGAACCGCTGCGGCGATGACTGCGGTCAATAGGACGAGTGTAACGACCGTGAAAATCACGAATGGCGCCGCCCGCGAAAGAGCCTAGACGACTTTTCTGTCGTGAGTTGCGAAACTTCGCAAGTACCACGTGCGGTAAGCTGTGAAAAAATCCCGGCTGTGAAACCCTCGCCTCGCGTCACCCCAAAAAAGAACCGGGGCCCGCGAGGGCCCCGGTGGACTCAGTCGGGAGGTTCAAGAGGAAAAACTTATGGGAGAGTGACACCCGCGGAGAACACGAAGCGCGACTCGGCAGCCGCGCTACCGCCTAGCTGCGACTTGGAGATGTCCGTATCCCAGTACCGGAAGTCCATGAAGTACTTGTCTACGGCAAGCTTCAGACCGACGTTCCAATAAGTGTAGTCCGTCTTGCTTTCGCATGCGCACGGCGAGAACTGATCATCGCCGTTGCTATAGCCGATCAAAGCGCTGACGGTCGGATCAAAAATTGCGAACTTCGGCAGAGCATAGCTAGCGGTGCCCTCGATTGTCTCGGTCTGACCGTAGTTCGCCTGATCGGGCGTGACATAGCCCGTAACACCCAGCGTCAAATTCTTGACCGGTGTGATCGATGCGCCAACCTTGAACTCGACGTAGTCCGTCGCGCTCCACCCAAGACTGTTGGCGGGATAGGTATAATAAAGAACACCGATATCCCAGCTGACCGGACCCGTTACGGGACGAATACCGGCGACGATATCCATTTCCATGGGATTGTAGCCTTCGCCCTCGATGTTCGAGAACCAGAAGCCCAAATACCCAATGCCGTACGTAAACTCGACATAGG
>JAICLG010000166.1 GCA_025927515.1 Hyphomicrobium sp. | reverse complement strand
TCGAAAGCTAGCAACGCAATCGGCGGCAGCACCAGCAGCCGCGAATGAGCCCGCTCCGCCCCGGACCGGTGGAAAAGCGATCACCCAATACTATGGCCGCCCAGCGTCGCCAGCACATCCGGCTTGGAACGCCGAAGCGACTATCGATCCAGCTTATCGAAAGCTAGCAACCGCAAATGAACCGGCTTCGCCCCAGACCGGCGAAAAAGCCATCACCGAATACTATGGTCGCTCAGCGTCGCCGGAAAATCCCGCATGGGCCGCAAAAGCGGCAATCAACCCTGCCTACCCAAAACAAGCAACGCAATCGGCAGCAGCGCCAGCAATCGCGAATGAGCCGGCTCCGCCCCAGACCGGCGAAAAAGCCGTCACCGAATACTATGGTCGCTCAGCGTCGCCGGAAAATCCCGCATGGGCAGCCGAAGCCACGATGAACATCGATTACGACAGGAACACGCTGCCCGCCAACGACACTTCTGCCAAGTCTCCGGACACCATTGCAACGCTCGAAGCTCCGAAAGTATCCTGCAGTGGCGCACTTGACGCCGCAGCCCGGACCGCGGACCTTTATTTTTCAAACGCCAGCTTTGTCCTGGGATCGCAGAGCAAGGCAGGCCTCAAAAAAATCGCCAAAGCCATTACCGACTGCGGAAACGTAGAGATCGAAGTGGGCGGCTATACGGACGATTGGGGCAATCCCGATTACAACAAGACACTGTCGCAGCTTCGGGCCAATGCCGTGGTCGATTATCTTGTCAAAGAAGGCGTTGACTCTTCGAAGCTGAAAGCCGTCGGCTATGGTCAGGAACGGCCGATCGCAACGAATAGAACGCCTGCTGGCCGCCGCTTGAATCGCCGGGTTGAATTTCGCATCGCAGGCCCTTAGCGCCGAAACGACGACACGGCCCACGATCAAATGCGCCGGACAGCGCCTTTCGCGGCACTCGTCGTCATCGATGCGTAGGCGCGAAGCGCACCCGAGATCGCTCTTTTGCGAACGGCCGCAGGCTTCCATCCGATCGACGACTGTTTTTCGCGCCGAGCCTGAAGCTCTTGCTCATCGACGCGGAGATGAATCCGGCGATTGGGAATATCGAACTCGATGATATCGCCCTCCTGCACGAGTGCGATCGTGCCACCTTCTGCAGCTTCCGGCGAGACGTGCCCGATCGACAGGCCCGACGATCCGCCGGAAAAACGTCCGTCCGTCACCAGCGCGCAAGATGTCGCCAGCCCCTTCGATTTGAGATAACTCGTCGGATAAAGCATCTCCTGCATGCCAGGCCCGCCGCGCGGCCCTTCATACCGGATAACGACAACGTCGCCGGCCTTGATTTGCCCTCCAAGGATGCCCGATACGGCCGCGTCCTGACTGTCGAAGACCCGTGCCTTGCCCGAAAACGTCAGCAGTCGGTCGTCGACACCGGCGGTTTTCACGATACAGCCGTCCTCGGCGAGATTGCCGTAGAGCACAGCCAACCCGCCATCCTGGGAGAACGCGTGCGCGCGATCTCGGATCACCCCGCTCTGGCGATTGAGATCGAGCGAGTCAAAACGATTTTCCTGGCTGAAGGCCGTTTGCGTCGGCACGCCGCCTGGTGCGGCCCGGAAGAACGTCTGCGCCGTCTCGCTGCTCGTCTGCATCACGTCCCAGAGAGCCAGAGCCTCGGCCAGCGAGGCTGAATGAACTGTCGGAAGCTTCGTGTCGATCAACCCGGCGCGATCGAGTTCACCGAGAATGGCCATGATGCCACCGGCGCGGTGAACGTCTTCCATGTGAACATCGGCCTTCGCGGGCGCGACTTTGCACAGGCACGGCACCCGGCGCGACAGCCTGTCGATGTCCTTCATGGTGAAGGGCACCTCCGCTTCGTGCGCCGCCGCGAGAAGATGCAGCACCGTGTTGGTCGATCCACCCATGGCGATGTCGAGTGTCATGGCGTTTTCGAATGCCGGGAAACTCGCAATCGAGCGTGGCAATGCGCTGACGTCGTCCTGCTCATAATAGCGCCGCGCCAGATCGACGATCAGGTGACCGGCTTCGACGAACAGCCGCTTTCGGTCGGCGTGGGTCGCAAGCGTCGAGCCGTTTCCAGGCAACGCGAGGCCGAGCGCCTCGGTCAGGCAGTTCATCGAATTGGCCGTGAACATTCCCGAGCACGAGCCGCATGTCGGACACGCCGAGCGCTCGATGACTTTGACTTCCTCATCCGTCATACGATCGTCGGCAGCGGCGACCATGGCGTCGACGAGATCCATTGCGTGTTCCTTGCCACGCAGTACGACTTTGCCGGCCTCCATCGGACCGCCGGAAACGAACACGGTCGGAATGTTGATGCGCAGGCACGCCAGCAGCATGCCCGGTGTGATCTTGTCGCAATTGGAAATGCACACCATCGCGTCGGCGCAATGGGCGTTGACCATGTACTCGACGCTATCGGCGATCAACTCGCGTGACGGCAGCGAATAGAGCATGCCGTCATGCCCCATCGCGATGCCATCATCGACAGCGATCGTATTGAACTCCTTGGCAACGCCACCGGCCCGTTCGATCTCGCGAGCGACGAGTTGGCCGAGATCCTTGAGGTGAACATGACCGGGAACGAACTGCGTAAACGAATTGACGACGGCAATGATTGGCTTGCCGAAATCCTCGTCCTTCATCCCAGTCGCGCGCCATAGGCCTCGGGCACCCGCCATGTTCCTGCCGTGGGTCGTCGTGCGTGAGCGATAGGGAGGCATGTTTCTTAACCGTTGCTGTTGAGTGGGGAGGTTGAAGAACAAATGGCCGCAACCGTCAAATGCGCAAGCACAAAAGTTGCTGAAACACTTGCTCGCCCCTCGACACCAGAAGGATCAACTGAATTTGCGGATAGAGTAGAGATAAATGACGCCGCAGCCCAGGCCGATGCGTCATTGCGTATCCTCAGCACCTCAAGCCGATGCGGTCCCGCGCCTCCCCCTGCTCGGACCATAGGTTCGAGAAGCCTTCTTAGCGGCGAATACGGCAGACGCATGAGCGAGAATTTCGAGACGGGCTTTTTGGCCCCGTGACGGCACCGCGAATGCTCGAAACGAAAATTCAGATGAAATTCACGCCCGAAATGACAAGAATTATATCCAATCCCATTCGCCATAACCCGGATAATAACCAATTCATATTTATGGCGAGCGGCGCGGAATTACCGGCGCTAGACTCGAATCGGACTTGAAATACGCATATTCAGCATAATTCAAGGAGATCTCTCATGTCGAAGCATTTGTCTGTCGCCGTGGCCGTCGGCTTTGCGGCACTTATGGCGCTACCAGCAGTCTCCGAAGCACATTGCCTACATCTCAAACGTTTTGAAACCAGAACAGCCTCAGCTTTCACCGAAACGGGCCATGCAGTACGGCGCTTCGGCGACGGCATTGTTCGAGCCGGCGACGGAATGTTCGGTTGGCTTTTCAGCTGCAAGAAGCATCGCGTCTGGGGCTAAGACCTGGGCAACAAGATATTCACGTAAGCCGTGCGTGATACACGGCTTACGTCATTTGGCATGAAGATTCCGCGGAAATTGAATTTTGAAAATCGGCCGTGCTGTTTGCCGTTTGCGCGACAGCCAATCAGCCTTATTCCATCACGACAGCATGATCGCCGCCAGCAGGCCCGGCCTTGCGTAGCAGAAGAACAAGGGGAACTGCGGCAAGCGACAGAACCATCATCAATTTGAAATCGTCAATATAACTGATAATCGCCGCCTGAAATTGAATGAGCTGATCAAGCGCGGCTCGTCCGCCTGCCGTCCACGGACTCATGGCATGCAGCACCGCGGGATCGTTGAATGCACGATTGGTTGCGGTCACGTAACCGCCGATCGTCTCGTGATTGACTTGGCCATTACGTGTCAGCAGATACGAGACGACGGAAATGCCAACGCTCGATCCGACGTTCCGCGAGAGATTGTAAAGCCCGGTTGCGTCAGCTCGATCCTCTGAGGGAAGTGTCGCGAACGTCACCGTCGTCAGCGGCACGAACAAGAATCCGAGGCCCGCGCCTTGAATGAATCCGACGACCGCCACCGTCCATTCCGAAATATCGGGCGTCCATCCGGTCATGTCGTACATCGCCCAGGCCGTCAGCAGCAGCCCGATCATCAGAAGCAGCCTCGTATCGACGCGACCCATCATGCGGCCGACGATGAACATCGAAATCATCGTGCCGATGCCGCGTGGCCCCATCACGATGCCCGCCGTCACAACGGGGTAACCCATCAGGGTCTGCAGATAAGGCGTCATCAATGCCATCGACGCCAGATACGTGATGCCGATGATGAAAATGAAAAGCATGCCGACCGTAAAATTGCGGTCGAGAAACAGCCTCGGCCGGACGAACGGGCGCTCCGCTGTAAACGTATGAACAAGGAAGACATAGAAAGCGGATGCCGCGACAACGGCTTCAATGAGAATCTCGAGCGAGGAGAACCAATCGAGTTGTGCCCCGCGATCGAGAAAAACCTGCATGGCCGCGATGGCAATACTGAGACTGCCGAAGCCAAGCCAATCGAGCTTTGTTTCCGCGCTCACCTTTGTCTCTCGCAGGTAGAAAGAGATCCCGACGAAGGCGAGAACACCGATCGGCACGTTGATATAAAAAACCCAGCGCCAGCTGAAATTCTCGGTCAGCCAGCCGCCGATCACAGGCCCAAGCACCGGCCCGACCATCACGGAGACGCCGAACAACGCCATCGCCGAGCCGCGCTCTTCGGTCGTATAGATATCGAGCAGGATGGATTGCGCGATCGGCACGAGCGCGGCGCCAAAGAAGCCCTGCATAAGGCGGAAGGCCACGATTTGCGATAACGACTGCGCCATGCCGCAAAGCACCGACGCCATAACGAAGCCGACAATCGCCGTCATCAGCACGCGCTGGCGGCCGAAGCGATTGGCTAGGAAGCCGGAGGGCGGCGTCATGATCGCGGCCGCAACGATATAGGACGTCAGCACCCAGTTGATCTGATCCGCGCTCGCCGAGACGCTGCCTTGCATGTAGGGCAGCGCGACATTGGCGATCGTCGTGTCCAGCGCTTGCATGATGACGGCGAGAATGATGCAGGCCGTGATCGCTGCACGATTGGCGGGTAACGGCGCTGCTGCAGCACCGTTAGCCATGAGCATTCACCGTTGAGCCGAAGAGATCCGTCAGAAACGTCGGAAATCCGCGCGGATGCCCGGTATCGATGCTGACTTCGACGCTCATGCCGACGCGGAGCGGCGGCTTGCCTTTCGTATCATCGACACGAATGCGAAGCGGAATGCGCTGAACGACCTTCACCCAGTTGCCGCTGGTATTTTCCGCCGGCAGCAAAGAGAAGCTCGACGCCGAAGCCGGATTGATGCTTTCGACCGTGCCTTTCCACGTCACGCCCGGATAGGTGTCGACCCCGATTGACACGTTCTGACCGGGCCTGACGGCCGTCATCTCGGTTTCCTTCGGACTCGCCTCGATCCACACATGGTCCGTCGAGACCACATTCATGGCGGTTGCAGACGCCGCGAGATACTGGCCCGGCTGCAACGACGATACATTCGTCGCGATCCCATCGAAAGGCGCGCGCACGCTTGTATGCGAAAGCTGGCGCGCCGCCTCGTCACGCGCCGCGAGGGCTGCCTTGTAGCGAGGATGATCCTCGATCGGCGCATCCGGATTGCCATTGAGATTGGCGGCGATACCGGCAAGCTGCTGTTTGAGCGAAGCAAGTTTCTGCTGCGCGGCGATCAGAGTGTTGCGCGAAGCGTCAAGCGTCGCTTGCGGCGTGTAATTGCTGGCCGCGAGTTTCTGCTGGCGCTCGAAGTTCACGGTATCAAGATCGATGTCGGCTTTTGCCTGCGCGATTTGCGCCTGCATGTCCTTGTAGCTCGTGCGCAGCGCAAGCAGATCGTTCTTCGTCATGCCGAGTTGTGCATCGGCTTTGTCGAGCGCGATCTTGAACGGCTTGTCGTCGATCTTGAACAGAATATCGCCCTTCTCGACCTTCTGGTTTTCCTTGACCACCACCTGACTGACGATACCGGAAATGTCGTCTGAAACCCCGGCCACGTCAGCCTGCACGTAGGCGTTGTCGGTCGACATGATCGCACCGCCCGTCACATAGAAATAGCTGCCCACGATCAGTGCCACGGGTAACAGCGCGAATAGGAATGTCCTCTTCCACGATCGCTTTTTCTGCGGACCGGTTGTCGAACGAGATTGCGGGGCCGCCGGCGTTGCTCCGTGCTCCTTGGCTTCCGGGGCGCGATCTTCGGCGAGCGCTTTCGAAATGGCATCGCTGTGCTCTCGCAGCGCCTCGATATCTTCGAATTCCGAGATGCGAGGCGGCAGACGATGCACATTATCGTCCGAAGCCCGCGCCGCATGCGGCCCGGACGCATCTTCGCGCTCCAACGGTATTGGTTCGTTGATGTTAGACATGACCTGTTCGTTTCTGCTCGGCCGCGGGCGCATCACACGCTTGGACGAGATTTGTCTTTAAGACCTGCAATGTCTTCAGCAGCTGCTGTCTGTCGCTGGCGGAGATACCGGCTAACGCTTCGGCCCGAGTCGAATCTCCGATTTTGCGGGCCTGCTGCAATTTCTGCCGGGCAGCCGCCGTCAGATGCAAATTCCAGACGCGCCGATCCGAAGGGTCTGGACGCCGTTCGATGAGCTTCAGCCCCTCGAGCTTATCGAGGATGCGCGTGAGCGTAATCGGCTCAACATCGAGGAGATCGGCGAGTCCGCTCTGGTTGATGCCTTCGCTGCGTGAGAGGTAGGCCAGCACCTGCCATTGCGACCGTGTCAGCCCGGAG
>JAICLG010000045.1 GCA_025927515.1 Hyphomicrobium sp. | reverse complement strand
GGCTTCGAGAACCGGCAGCATTGCCTGCAGACCCGAAAGCTTCTTCTCGTGAATGAGAATGTAGGGGCTCTCAAGCTCGGCGATCATCTTGTCGGAGGTGGTTATGAAGTACGGCGAGAGATAGCCGCGATCGAACTGCATGCCTTCGACGACGTCGAGTTCGAAATCGAGCGTCTTCGATTCTTCGACGGTGATGACGCCTTCCGAACCGACCTTGTCCATCGCTTCGGCGATCTTCTTGCCGACGATTTCATCGCCGTTTGCCGAGATCGTGCCGACCTGGGCGATCTGGTCCTTCGCGACCTTCTTCGAGTTGGTCTTGAGATTTTCGACGACCGTCTGGACGGCGAGATCGATGCCGCGCTTCAGGTCCATCGGGTTGGCGCCTGCTGCAACCGACTTGGCGCCTTCGCGGACGATCGCCTGAGCGAGAACGGTTGCGGTCGTGGTGCCGTCGCCGGCGAGATCAGCCGTCTTGGAGGCGACCTCCTTGAGCATCTGCGCGCCCATGTTCTCGAACTTGTCCTCAAGCTCGATTTCCTTCGCAACCGTCACACCGTCCTTGGTGATGCGCGGTGCGCCGAACGACTTCTCGATGACGACGTTACGGCCCTTGGGACCGAGGGTCACCTTCACCGCGTTGGCGAGGATGTCGACACCGCGAAGCATGCGTTCGCGTGCGTCTTGAGAAAATTTGACGTCTTTAGCTGCCATATCGAGCAACTCCTAAGCTTTGCTAAGTGGGGAACTTGTAATTAGGCGGCGGCTTTCTTCTTGGCGGGCGCATCGAGAACGCCAAGAATGTCGCTCTCCTTCATGATCAGGAGATCCTGGCCGTCGATCTTGACTTCGCTGCCAGACCACTTGCCGAACAGAACCCGGTCACCGACCTTGACGTCGAGAGGATTGACCTTGCCCGCTTCGTCTCGGGCCCCGGGGCCAACGGCAACAACTTCGCCCTGCTGAGGCTTTTCCTTGGCTGTGTCGGGAATGATGATGCCGCCAGCAGTCTTTGCTTCTTCCTCAATGCGTTTCACGACAACACGATCGTGCAGAGGACGGAACGTCATGGGACTAACCTCATGGATAACTTCGATGATCTAAATTCGTGCGGTGCAGCGGGCTGCGCATGAAGGCCGGTTGCGTATCGCATTTTGACTTGTCGATACGACCAACCCTCCGCCCCGCTCATTGCGCCTGGGTTATATGCGGTGGACTGTTAGCACTGTCAAGGATTGAGTGCTAAAACCGCGGGAAGGTTATGAATCGGAAATAGAGATGCGTGTACGGGGAAAAGGCACCCGTACCGGTTCTGGATTGCGTCCGGCGTCTGGGGGAAGCCGCCGCCGGATTGAGATGAACGACGGCGGCGCGCCGCAAACTCAATCCATTGGCTTGGCGGTCGTAACGCGCCGCTATGCTTTTTGAAGCAAATCGCGAGAGGGCAAATGCGGCGGTCTAGATTTCGAAGTCGCTGAGGTCGGCGCCCTTCTTCAAGCGCTCGACGAGCCAATTCGGTTTACGGCCGCGACCGGTCCAGGTATCCGATCTGTTTTCCGGGTTGGCATATTTGGCAACGCCGACCGATTTCGATTTTCCGGCTCCACGTCCACGCGTGCCGCCGAACAATTCTGTGACCGAAAATCCATGAGTCTCGGCCATATCGGCCATCTTCTTTTTGAGTTCGTTGCGCTCCCGATCGCGCGCCAACGCAATGGCTTTCTTTACCTTTGCTTCGAGATCAACAAGCTCCTTGAGCGAAAGCCTATCGACGTTGATCCCCGCCATTTTTTTCACCTTCCGCATCACAAATTGAAACCTCTAAATAATTCCACCTCAGAGGCGGAGACTGAAACGGCGCGCAGAAACGCTGATATCCAACGCAATGTCAACACGGGTAAGAGAGAGTCGTGAAGTTTCCGCAAATGGTAAAATTAGGACGTGTCCACCGTAAAATTCAAGATTGTCCCAAAAACGTTCAGGGCGATATTACGTCATTCGGATTATAATGGTTTGACGTGCAATTTCACCTCCTCGGAAGCGTTGACCCAATTCTCAAATCGGCGCGGCGTAATGGCGCTAGGTGGCAAAAATTTTATCGCCGGGATCGTATAAAGCCGCCTGAATTCATTCTGCTGCAGGTTTAGTATTCAAAGAATTGAATGCCCATCAAAAATAACTGTAATACTCCCGCGGCAGATTATAACGCGCTAATGAATCAGGCGAAATTTCCGTGCCGTCAAAGAAGACCTGAGTCCTTGGAATTCACCTTTGCAGCGGAACCGTGGCAACGGACACCGGTTCACCCGTTGCTTGTGTTGGCCGGCTTCAAAAGCTACTTTCCTGTCGACCGATCCCCCAAACCCAATGGATGAGTGGCACTCTATGACCTTGAAACTCCCCGACCTTCCTTATGCTTATGACGCGCTGGCGCCATTTATGTCCGCCGAAACGCTCGAGTTCCATCATGACAAGCACCATCTCGCCTACGTGGAAAACGGCAACAAGCTTCTCGCTGGCTCCAAATATGAAGGCCAGTCAATCGAGGACATCTGCAAGAATGCCTATGCCGATAAGAATGCCGGCATAGTCAACAATGTCGGGCAGCACTGGAACCATCTGAATTTCTGGCAGTGGATGAAGAAGGGCGGCGGCGGCAAGAAGCTACCCGGCAAGCTCGAAAAGCTCGTTGAGGGCTACGGCGGCTTTGACAAGGTGCGCGGCGATTTCATCGAAGCCGGAAAGGGCCAATTCGGCTCGGGCTGGGCATGGCTGGTGATCAAAGACGGCAAACTTGAGGTTCAAAAGACGCCGAACGGCGAGAACCCGCTGATGCACGGTGCGAAACCAATTCTCGGCGTCGATGTGTGGGAGCACAGCTATTACATCGACTACCGGAACGCGCGGCCGAAGTACCTCGAAGCATGGTTCGACAATCTTGTGAACTGGGAGCACGTCGAAGCGCTGGCAGGCTAAGTTCTTCGACGTTTTAAACGGCAGCTTTTCAGCTCCGGGGCGGCGATGTGGGATAGGGCTCGAAGGCCTGCCACGCGCCGCCCCGATCTCGTTTCAGAGCCCGGCTCGCGCCCGCCGCGCTGATAGCCAAACTCACAGGCTGGAATGCATTGTGACAATTGCGATCTGACATTGCCGATATTCGGGCGCGCCTCTGCCATGAGTGCGCCTTAAAACTGGCTGTGCTATGAGGAGCTTTCGCGACTTCGGGGGTATTCAGTGTACGGGGCAAAGGCCTGTGTTGGCCTGCTGATGGCAAGCACGCTCTGCCTTGCAGGCTGTGCGGCCACGATCCCGCGCAACGGCATTGCCGACGCGAAGCTCGCCCAGGAAGCTGAAATCCCCGGCATGTACGGCGTTCGTTTCTGGGCGGACGATGTCCCGAAAAATCCAATTGCCGAAATCAAACGCCGCACGGCCCACATGCCGCCGATCGCGCGCGACGCAAAATACGTCAACGGCCGTCCTGTCATCGAGACGCTTGCACTCTCGGGCGGGGGCTCGGATGGCGCCTTTGGCGCCGGTGTTCTCGCGGGATGGACGGCGCGCGGCGACCGTCCTGAATTCGAAGTCGTCACCGGCGTCAGTGCCGGGGCGATCATCGCGCCGTTTGCGTTTCTCGGGCCATCCGAGGACGAGAAGCTTCACGTCATCTGGACCCAGTACAAGCAGAACCAGGTCATCACCACGCAGTTGCTGCCGGCTCTGTTCGGCGGGCCGGCTCTTGCCGACACGACGCCGCTCGCCGACCTGATCGCGCATTACGTGGATCGCGACTTCCTCGACAGGATTGCTGCGCAGTATCGGCGTGGGCGCATTCTGATGATTTTGACGACCAATCTGGATGCGCAGCGGCCTGTCGTTTGGAACATGGGGGAAATTGCACTCCATAAATCGCCGCAGGCGATCGAGCTGTTCCGCAAGGTGATCCTGGCATCGGCCGCGATCCCGGCAGCGTTCCCTCCGGTCAAGATCGAGGTTGAAGCCAACGGAAACCTCTATGACGAATTGCACGTCGATGGCGGTACGACGCGCGAAGTGTTCGTGCTTCCCACCGAAGCGCCGCTCGAGGCCTTCGATGCGCTTTATCCTAAGCCGCCTATCCGCAAATTCTTCATCATCAAGAACGGCAAGGCATCGCCCGAGCAGGAGGTCGTCAAACCAACGACGCTGCAAATTGCATCGCGCGCGATCTCGACGCTGATCAAAAGCCAGAACGACGGCGAACTTTATCACATCTATCGGATCGCGCTCGATGCCGGAGCCGACTTCAACTTCATGTCGGTACCGTCGTCGTTCCGCTACAAGACCAATCAGATCTACGATCCGAAATATCAGGCCGCGCTTTATGCGGAAGGCGTCAAGGAAGGTCGCAAAGGCGTTTGGCTGAAGACACCGCCGGGCCAGGCGCCGATCACTTTGCCGTCCCGGCAGAAGGCGCATGTTCCGAGCGCGCGTGCGCCGTCGTCGTCATCGGAACCGGTCGCGAAGCGCGCGCCGATCAAACCCCTACCGGGCAAACCGTCTGCGCTCGCGAAATCAAAGAAGGTGGCGACCACGACAAACTGGGAAAGCAGCGTGCAATCACCATCGCCCTGATGCCGGCGACCTTAGAACCAGCGCGGCTGCCACCAGTGCAGGAGCGCCCGCACCGTGTCTGGCCAGAAGAAATATGCGAGGCCTACGAGCGCGGCGAGCAGAACGAGAACGGCGACCAGCGCCACGCCGACGTGTGTCCGGTAACTGAGACCGGTTCCGGGAATACCGAATGTCACCATCGGCCCGTTCTTGCCGACGTTCACCGTCGCGCCGTGGCCGCCGATGCTCGAACTGACACCCGTCTTGCTGAGATTGATGCGCACGCCCGGTAATATGCTGAACGTCTTGCGAAATCGGAAATAGCCCATCGTCTGTCTCCTCACCGGCCATGCCGGGGCAAGGTTCCAAGAAATTGACGCTCGACGACCTTCTGTCAGCGAATCTTCGAAAAACTAATGGTTCAGGCTTAGACTTTCAACGCACAGCGGGGTTTCAGCTCTTGCCGCGGAGGATATTCGAAAAAGAGGATAGCCGCTCTTTGATTCGTCCGACGGCCGTATTTCGAACCTGAAGCCGCTCATGCGCCGATTCGCGATCGAGCGCCTCGCGATATTTATCCGCGTTGCCAGTATCTTTCTCGATGATCTCTTTGCGTTCTGCTGGAGTCAGCGGCCCAACCCGCGACATCGGCGGACGGATGAGCGTCCGCTGCACCATTGAGGGTTCGCCCTTATTGTGAAGCAGTGAGACGAGCGCCTCGCCCACCTGCAATTCCTGAATGACGCGCTCCGTATCGAGGTCGGGATTTGGCCGGAACGTCTGCGCGGCGGCGCGAATGGATTTCTGCTCCCTCGGCGTGAACGCGCGAAGGGCATGCTGGATGCGATTGCCGAGCTGGGCCGAGACGCGGTCCGGCACGTCGCCGGGGCTTTGGGTAACGTAGTAAACGCCGACCCCTTTCGAACGAATGAGGCGCGTGACCCGCTCGACCTGTTCGAGCACCGCCTTCGGCGCGTCGTTGAACAACAGATGCGCTTCATCGAACAGGAACACCAGCTTCGGCTTTTCCGGATCGCCGATCTCGGGCAAGCGATCGAATAGTTCGGACAGCAGCCACAGCAGAAATGTCCCGTAAAGACGCGGTGTATCCATCAGCTTTTCGGCGGCCAGAACATTGACCACGCCGCGTCCGTCGGAATCGACTTTCAGGAAATCCATGATGTCGAGGGCAGGCTCACCGAAGAACTTGGCGGCGCCCTGCTCTTCGAGCACGAGCAGACGGCGCTGAATGACGCCCACGGTCGATGTCGCGATGTGGCCGTACGTGCTTCTGAGGCTCGATGCGCGCTTGCCCATTTCGTCGATGACGGAGCGGAGATCCTTGAGATCGAGGATCGTCATGTTCTCGTCGCCCTCGCGACGTTTATCCTCAGCCCAACGGAAGGCGATGTTCAACACGCCTTCCTGCGGTTCCGTCAGTTCCATCAGCCGCGACAGCAGGAGCGGACCCATCTCCTGAACCGTGGCGCGCACGGGATGTCCGTTGATCCCGAAGATGTCCCAGAAGACCGTTGGGAATGACGTGTTGCCGTAACGCGTCAAACCGATTTCTTCGGCACGCTCGACGAGCTTCGGCGACGGCTCGCCCTTGATCGCTATTCCGGAGAGATCGCCTTTGATGTCGGCGGCGAAAACGGGGACTCCGGCAGCAGAAAATCCTTCCGCGAACACTTGCAGCGTCACGGTCTTGCCGGTACCTGTTGCGCCAGTGACGAGCCCGTGCCGGTTGGCGAGTGCGAGTTCGATGCACTCGGGCACCAGTTCGCGATCCGAGCGGCTGCAGCCGATGAGGATCAATCCGTCCTGAACATAATCCCGAGGGTCGGCAACAGAGTGCTCGGATCCCGACGCGCCTGCCGTGTTAATCATTTGATCTCCTCGCGGTATTCAGGCCCGATTCAAGAACGGAGACGAGCATTTCGTGATGGCACGCAGGACGCATCGAAGCAAACCAAGGACCGGCTTTGAACGAGAAACCTGCTCGTGATTTTAACGATCCTTCAATACGCGGCAATTCGGCCACGCCAGAGGTGCACTTTCGCACTCGCGCCGGGCCGTCGAGCAGGTATACCCAGACGCTCAATCCATAACACGCCGCTACGCTCCAGGAGCCTCGTTGCATGACCCCTCCGCCATCCGAACCGCAGGAAACGCGACTCGCCGACGGCTTCCCGGCTGCAACTCTCGATCACTGGCGCGCGCTGGTCGAGAAGGCACTCAAGGGCGCAGATTTCGAGAAACGCCTCGTCAAGCGCACGGCCGACGGATTGACGATCAATCCGCTATATACGCGCAGCGATGCACTGGCGAACACCGTCAATCTGCTGCCGGGCGAAGCGCCCCTGACCCGCGGCGTGAAGCCGGTGCGTGCAGGCTGGGACATCCGCACCTTTCATATCGAGAACGATCCTAAAGCCGCAAACGCGGCGATCCTCGAAGATCTCGAAGGCGGCGTTACGTCGATCGGCTTGCAGGTGGGCTACGGGCTGGCACCGACGAAGGAAGCCATCGGTGCTGCTCTCGACGGTGTGCTGCTCGACGTTTGCCCGATCGTGCTCGTCGCAGGTGAACGCTTTTTCGACGCCGCGCTGGCGCTCAACGCCGTCTGGGACGCACGCGGCATAAATGCGGCCGAGCGGCAGGGATCGTTCGGCGCCGATCCGCTCGGCGTGCTGGCGATGACGGGACACTCATCGGAGCCGATCGACACGGCGCTTGCACGCGCCGTCGCGCTGATGAAAACAACGGAAGCGAGCCCGCGCGTCCAGGTGATGACAGCCGACGGCGTCGTTGCGCACAATGCCGGGGCGAGCGAAGCGCAAGAACTCGCGTACATGCTCGCGACGCTTGTCGCTTACCTGCGCGCCGCCGAGGATGGCGGCATAGCTCCGGCTCAGGCGCTGGCGAAGATCAACGTCTCTCTTGCCGCCGACATCGACGAATTCTCGACCATCGCGAAGCTTCGCGCAGCGCGCCGTCTCATCTGGCGGGTGGCCGATGCGTCCGGTGCGGGGGACGCGGCCGCGCGCGTGACGATCAATTGCCCGACGTCATACCGCATGATGGCGAAACGCGATCCGTGGACGAACATTCTGCGCACGACCATCGCCTGCACCGGGGCGGCGCTTGGCGGCGCCGATGCCATTGTCGTGCTGCCATTTACGTTCGCGCTCGGCAAACCGGACGCGTTCGCGCGGCGGGTTGCGCGTAACATCCAGATCGTGTGCCAGGAAGAAAGCCATCTCGGTCGCGTTGCCGATCCCGCAGGCGGATCGTGGTATGTCGAGAACCTCAGCGAGGAAATGGCCCGGAAAGCCTGGGCGCTTTTCCAGGACATCGAAGCGCGTGGCGGCATGTTCGCCGCGCTGAAATCCGGATACATCCAGGATACGATTGCGAAGACGGCCGAAGCGCGCGCCAAAGACATCGCGACGATGCGGCAGGAACTGACGGGCGTTAACGCGTTTCCGCTGCTTGGCGACGACGGCGTGCACGCTGAGCCCTGGCCCGCGCACACCGTGCCGTCCGGCAAGGCGGCCGTCGAGGTTAGCGCGCTGAAGCCGCACCGTCTCGGCGAAGCTTTCGAAGCATTGCGGGATGCTGCGGATGCGCACGGCGGCTTCAAGCTCTTTATTGCGAGCATGGGCGAAATCGTCGACCACAATGTGCGCACGACGTGGAGCAAGAATTATCTCGCCGCGGGCGGCATCACGGCGCTCATCAGCGACGGATATAAAACGCCGGAAGAGGCCGCTGAGGCGTTCAAGGCTTCCGGCGTCTCGGCCGCGTGCATCTGTTCTTCCGACGCCGTCAACGCTCAGCTCGGCGAACCAACCGCGCGAGCGCTCAAGGCTGCTGGCGCGACGTTTGTTTTGATGGCAGGCCGGCCAGGAGAGAACGAAGCCGCACTCAAAGCCGCGGGCGTCAATCAATTCCTGTTCGCGGGAGCCGATGCGGTCGCGACGCTCAAAGGGCTGCAGGAGCGCTTGCGCTAAGCGCTTCGCCGCCGCCTCCGTCGCTGCGAAATGAAATTACGAGCAGTTGGAACGATGCAGGAGCAGACGCCGAGCACGCAGCCTTCGAACGCGAGGAAGAGAGCTCAAATCCGTCGGCGTTTGCGTTTGCGCCGCTACAGGTATGTGAGCCTTTCGCGTCGTGTCTGGATGCGCCGCGCGGTTTTCATCGCAGGCGCGCTGCTGGTCGGATTGACCGCTGTCGGATTCGCGGAAACAGCCAACGAGGCGCAAAACGTCTATTACGCGATCCTGAAATTTTCTCCGTGGCTGCCGCTCGTGATGACGCCGGTCGGCTTCGCCGTGCTCGCTTATATCACTGCCCGCTGGTTTCCGGCAGCCGCAGGCAGCGGCATTCCGCAGGTCATCGCCGCGCGAAAAAGCTCCGATAACGTCCATCGCAAATCGCTTCTTGGTTGGCAAACGACGATCGCCAAGATCGTCATGACGGCGTTTGCGTTGGTGATCGGCGCATCCGTCGGACGCGAAGGGCCAACGGTACAGGTCGGCGCCTCTGTGATGTTCGCCGTCGCTACATTTGCCGGGCTCGGGCGGCAGAACGGCCTCGTTCTCGCGGGGGCTGCGGCTGGGATCGCTGCAGCTTTCAACGCTCCCATTGCAGGCATTCTGTTTGCCATCGAGGAGCTTGCGAAGGCATTTGCCGGGCGCATCAATGACATTGTCATCGGTTCGGTGGTGATTTCGGGCGCCGTCAGTTGGCTCATTCTCGGCAACTACGATTATTTCGGCGAAGTGTCGGTGCGGATCGTCGATACACAGGATTGGTTCGCGGTGCCGATATGTTCGATCGTCGGCGGCGTGCTCGGCGGCTTGTTCAGCGTCGGCCTGATTACGGTCTCGCGAAAACCGCCGCGCTTCATTGCGTTGCTGCGGCAGCGGCCAATCGCGTTCGCGGCAGGCTGCGGTTTCATTGTCGCGGTTTTGAGCATCGCCACGGCGGGATACGCATCGGGCAACGGGTACATCGAGACGCGTGCCTCGCTCGTCTTTGGACAGGCCATTCCGTGGTGGTACGGCTTCGCCAAGTTCGCCACGACGCTGCTATCGTCGGCGAGCGGCATTCCCGGTGGGCTGTTCTCGCCGTCGCTGGCGGTCGGCGCCGGCATCGGCTCGATGGTTACGCCGATATTGACGTTCACCGATCCACGCGCCCTCATGCTGTTAATGACGGTCGGCTATTTCGCGGGCGTCGTGCAGTCTCCGTTGACGGCTGTCGTCATCGTCATGGAAATGACGAGCGACAAGAACATGGTGATCCCATTGATGGCGACGGCGCTCTTCGCCTCGGGAATTTCACGTCTCATCAGTCCCGAGCCGCTCTATCACGCGCTCGCCCGCGGGTATTTCGCGTCGACGTTCCGGATTCGCGGAACGCCCGATGTCGCTCCGCCCGCCGTCAGTTCGTCGTGAGCCGGTTGTCGGGCGTCAGGCTTCCGAAGCCAACCAGACGCTGAAGATCCGCGCCGATTCCGTTGTAGACTGCCCCTGAGCGCTGCGATGTCGCGTCGGCGGATGCCACGCGGCTCCGCTGCCTGCGCACGACGCTGTGTTTCGCGCGTTTCGAGCGAGAGGCAGCGGCTCGCTCTCCATGATGCCTGCGCACAACTGATTTCGGTGATCTTGCGTCGCTCGTTGACGCACGTTCGGCGACCGCAGGCCGTTCGGCGGCTTTGGCAGGGTCATCCGCATCATCCGTGTCCGAAAGGTCGGCCACCTGCATCTGCAGTTTGGGATCTTCGGGGGCATCGAGAAGACTTGGGGCGAGCGGGTCTTGCTGCGCAACCGCGCGAAGCACTTCGGAACCCGACCGAGCCCGCGGACCTGCGAATTTCGCGCTCAAGGCTTCCGCGGCCGAGCGTGTTTCGGATGAAATGCCGTCCGTCCCGCCAAATCCCTCGGCATGCGACGCCAACAGGAACTGGTCGTAGTTTATGACCGGCACAAAATCCGGAAGTTCGACGGCTGCGTGTATGGGATCGACGCTCGTTGCTTGAGGCTGCGGCACGACGTTCTGCGCGGCCCGGATCGGAAAGGTGGCAGCGAGCGCAACAAAAAGAACAGATACAGCGTGAAGTTTCAAAACGCATACCCCCAACGCAATACAAACGCGTACTAAAGCTCCTTGCTCGGGTGTGGATCGCGGTCACAGGCCACGGTGAGCAGCAGGAGCAAACGGTGGGAGGTTCGTTGACTGCCCCCCGTTCCCCAGTGCGAAAATCCATGGGCAACAAGGCAAGAGCAAGGCTTCGTTTTTCTCGCACGGATGACAAAGCGCCTCGCAAAAACTTCAAAGCCGAGAGTGTCGCGGCCACGTAGCGTGGATGCGATCGTGCATGAAAAGAGGCCAGCTCCGGGGGAAGAGCTGGCCCAAGGCACGGGGAAGATGAGGCGTGCGAAACTCACTACTCTCGGCCGGAAGCGGCGAGGACCGCCATGATTGCGAGTGTCGAAACGGTCGCGACAATGGAGAGGGCAGCGACAGCATATTCATTGCCGCCGTCCGTCAGCGGCGAAAGAAGCGCTTGTGCATCGGGGAGAGTCGCGACCACGACCGCTGCGGCGGCCATCGCTACTGAAGCGGCAGCGGACAAGGCGATGATGCCTGACATCGAACGATCTCCTCTCTCGCGATCCGGATCGACGTGCGATCCGTTGATGTTGAGAGGAGGATGGACGAAGCCACGCGCCGTCGCTGTTCCGCACGTAACATGCGTTAGCGCCTAGCGGACGGCCACGTTGCGATTTGCGATATTGTCTGGCTCCGGGCCTTCCCGGGATGACACGTCAGGCGGTTGACTTGCAGCCCATGCGTGCCGGGCCAGTCTCTACTTCTTCAGCTTTTCGACCTTAGCGGCCAGATCAGGCACGACGGTCATGCGATAGGTATCGTTCTCGCATGTCAGAATCCAAACCGTTTCGTTGGGCTTGGATTGCTTCGCTTCATGCGTGGCACTTTTCGGCTTGTCGCACGTAAAGCCCTGGTCACGAATTTGCGAAGCCAGAAGATCCGGCGTCGGCTCGTCGGCCGACTGGGCGATCACAGGACCGATGCCAGCGGCGCAGGCCAGTCCCAAGATGGCCACATACAATATCTTCGTCATGCCAGTCGCGCTCCGAACCCGACGTCTTTTGCTCACCATACCAGATAAGCCACCGCAATCGAAGGTCATCGAAGGCTAAAGACGCAAATCGAACGTTGCGGAAGGGGTTGAGGTAAATATTCCGTATCCGGATCAGTCGACCATCCGCCGGCGGTCGAAAACTGACCGTCGTCCCTTCCGGACGTCGCGTTGCATAGCCGACCGCTCGAAGCGCTAGCGCCCCTCTCCTTAAAAGGGGCCAGGAGGACGGGCTTTCGATCTTTAAAAGAAACGCCCCTCATCCGGCCTTCGGCCACCTTCTCCCGACGGAGAAGGACGACGGCTTCCGCCCATCTTCAAAACGAACGAATGTCGCACCGCAATTGTCGTCCAGCGCGGGTTCGCGTACCGTCGCGGCGAGTTTCAACTGGACCGGATTTATTGCCCGCGATGACCGTAATCCCGAACTTCGTAAACGTGCCCCTGGAACCGGCAGCCCCGGCCGCCTCTGGTCCGCGTCCGGCCGCGCCACAGGAACCCGTTTGGGAAACGCCGGAAGGCATCCCGGTGAAACCCGTATTCACCGGGGCCGATACCGCCGGGCTCGACTTCCTCGATACGCTTCCCGGCATCGCGCCGTACGTCCGCGGCCCCTACCCCGCGATGTATGCGCTGCAGCCCTGGACGATCCGTCAGTATGCGGGCTTCTCGACGGCAGAAGACTCCAACGCCTTCTATCGCCGCAACATCGCGGCCGGTCAGAAAGGTCTGTCGATCGCCTTCGATCTCGCGACGCACCGCGGCTACGATTCCGACCATCCGCGCGTCAAGGGCGATGTCGGCATGGCAGGAGTCGCGATCGACTCGATCTACGACATGCGCACGCTGTTCGACGGCATTCCGCTGCAGGACATGACCGTTTCGATGACGATGAACGGCGCCGTGCTGCCGGTGCTGGCGCTCTTCATCGTTGCGGGTGAAGAACAGGGCGTGCCGCCGCAGAAGCTCGCCGGAACCATTCAGAACGACATTCTGAAAGAGTTCATGGTGCGCAACACCTACATCTATCCGCCCGCGCCTTCGATGCGGATCGTGTCGGACATCTTCGCCTACACCAGCGCGAACATGCCGAAGTTCAACTCGATTTCGATCTCCGGCTATCACATGCAGGAAGCCGGCGCGACGGCGGATCTCGAACTCGGCTACACGATCGCCGACGGCATCGAATACGCCCGCGCAGGCGTTAATGCGGGTATGGACATCGACACGTTCGCGCCGCGCCTGTCGTTCTTCTGGGCGATTGGCATGAATTACTTCATGGAGATCGCCAAGATGCGCGCGGCGCGTCTTCTCTGGGCGAAGCTCATCAGGCAAGAATTCAACCCAAAGCAAGAGCGTTCGCTATCGCTCAGGACGCACTCGCAGACATCGGGCTGGTCGCTGACGGCGCAAGATATCTTCAACAATGCGACGCGCACGTGCCTCGAAGCCATGGCGGCGACGCAGGGCCATACGCAGTCGCTGCACACGAATGGCCTCGACGAAGCGATTGCGCTGCCGACGGACTTCTCGGCGCGCATTGCTCGCAACACGCAGCTTCTGCTGCAGCAGGAAAGCGGCACGTGCCGTACGATCGATCCGTGGGGCGGCAGCCATTACGTCGAGCGGCTGACTTATGATCTGGCGCAAAAAGCTCTGACGCACATCGCGGAAGTCGAGGAGCAAGGCGGCATGGCGAAGGCGATTGCCGCCGGCATCCCGAAATTGCGCATCGAAGAAGCGGCCGCGCGCACGCAGGCGCGTATCGATTCCGGCCGGCAGACGATCACCGGCGTCAATAAGTTCCAGATCAAGGGCGACAGGGAAATCAACTTCCTCAAGGTCGACAATCGCGCTGTGCGGGAAGCCCAGCTTGCGAAATTGAAGCGGCTCAGAGACGAACGCAACGAACCGGAAGTCCAGGCAGCGCTCGATGCGCTGACCGAAGGCGCCAAGGGGAACGCCAATCTTCTTGATCTCGCCGTCAAGGCGGCGCGGCAGAAGGCGACTGTGGGCGAAATTTCCTATGCGCTCGAAAAAGTTTTCACGCGGCACAAGGCTGAAATCCGCGCCATCAGCGGTGTCTACAAAAAGGAAGCGGCGATGAACCCGAGCGTCGATCGCGTCAAGAAGCTGGTCGAGCAATTCGACAAGGACGACGGCCGCCGCCCGCGCATCCTGATCGCCAAGCTCGGGCAGGATGGCCATGACCGCGGACAGAAGGTCATCGCATCGGCATTCGCGGATTTGGGTTTCGACGTCGATATCGGACCGTTGTTCGCAACCGCCGACGAAGCGGCGCGGCAAGCGGTGGAGAACGATGTGCATGTCATCGGCGTGTCGTCGCTGACCGCTGGACATTTAACGCTGGTGCCGGAACTAAAAACGGCGCTTGATAAGGAGGGCCGAGGCGACATCATGATCGTCGTCGGCGGCGTCATTCCTCCGTCGGACTATGACGAGCTATTCAAATCAGGTGCGAAAGCCGTATTCGGTCCGGGCACGAACATTCCGGAAGCAGCGGCTGATCTGATCGAGAAGCTGAATGCGCAGCTCGGTTACGGAGACAAGCAGGCGGCGGAGTAAGTTTTCTCTTTTTGCGAAAGGTACGGATCATGGCGTTCGAGCAGCTCAAGATGGAGATCTCGTCGCTTCTCACCGAGATGCAAAACCAGCCCCAGGACAGGCACGAAATCTATCTCGCGCTCCGGGAAAAGCTC
>JAICLG010000178.1 GCA_025927515.1 Hyphomicrobium sp. | reverse complement strand
TTGTCTCTGATGATGTCTGCTGGTGATGCCGACGGAGTTGTCGTGCCGATGTTGACGGTGAAATCCGATTGCGCCGTGAAGGCGGATGGGTTGGTGACCACTCCCGTGCACGTCAGATCCACGCCTGCAACAGAAGATGTGCAACTGCCGCCCGGATTGCCCGACGCGGCGCCCCCGCCGATGACGAGGCCGATCGCCAGAACCGAGACGAAGCATGTCGGTGGCGAGAACTTGGGCGGACGGCGGTGGCTCTGCGGAGTGGCGTACTGGTCGGATTGGCGTGATTTGAAGACAAGGCAGTCGTGGGTCGAAGCGCGTCTGCGGCCCATGCGTAGTTCCCCCGTTTGGACGCAGCACACACAAGGTCACGATCGGAAAAGCGGCGTGCTCTCCGTTGAAGGCGGCCGGCATAGCGACCGCGCGAATCGTGCGTTGTGACCCTTAGGTACTATAAGACTAGTACGAATGAAAAGACGAGCGAGCGGCCTGTTTTCGGCGTTTGCACAGTCTGGGGAGTGTTTTCTTGCAAAATCTCTCTAGAGAGACTAATTCAACACACTTAAGTATCATAACCGCGGCTTGTCGCTTGCATCCGATATTTAAGAAGCGCGGATCGGCATAAAAAATTTGGAAGTCGCTCGTCCGCCATCAAAGGAGAAACGGCAGCGCTCATTCAATGATCTTCGCTTGGAGAAGCAGGCCTCGCAACGAAAGGCCGGGAGGCCACTATCGGCGGCCGCGATTTTCGGGAGAAACCAGCAAGCGGACAGCGGTTGCAACTTCGTCCTGCACGGAGCGTATGAGCGAGCCGCGATCCATGCGCTCCTGTGTCGTGCCATACGATGCGCGATCGACAAGCGCTCGCGCTGGCTCGGCCACGCAAGCATGCCCGGAAAGGCAAGCATCAATCATCCGCAAGCGCAGCGATTCCAGCTCAGCCTTGAAGTTCGCAACCTCCAGCCAGTCGTCCTCAGAGGCAACTAAGCCAAGCCGAACCTCTGACCCGGAGCTTCCGCAGCTCTGCAAGCTCTTGCGCCGTTGAGAGATATAGTTTTCCTTATTTCGCAGGCCTTTTGGGCGCTTCACTTGCCGAGTAGCCAGCGTCCCTAGATCCCTTGGGAGCACCTCATCCTCGGCTGTCCCCGCTGCGACCTTGTCTGCGATTCCGGAGTAGAGACTTGCAATCCGGGCCAAGTAGGTCGATCCCACGATGACACCCCGTAAGAATGCAGGTGAATGCGCTGCGCGTAGCCTTGCGATGCTAACGGATCAAAGATGAAAAGGAGCGGCCCGGCATGATCGCTCTATGCGGATGCGTTACATTTGCCGCAAAGGTTGATGAAAATCGTAGCGCGCAATCTCGTCGGCGCCCTGCCGAAAGTCGCGATCCTCGGCGACCTTTACAGTGTGCCGATTGACGACTTGTGAGATTTCCTGAACCGTCCGCTTGCGCGCCGCGCCGGTGACCGCGAGCACCGTAAGGATGTCCTGAACGAGTTGCTCCTCCAGGGCGGCTTCTTGCCGATAAGCTTCGAGCACGGCCTCAAGCTCAGATCGCATCTGCATCTCCACGAATCGAAAATTTATTAACACTAAATTACTAGTCCACATGTAAAGCACAAGCATGCGCAATATGGTTGGCGCAAATAAACCAATATCTGTTGCGATTAATGCAAGACTAGCACTTGCGTGCCATAAATACGCGTCCGACGATGTTCAAAAATGGAGCCGGCCATGAGGACCTTGCCATTCACGCGTCATTTCCTGCGCCGGAAGGACAAACGGCACCTCGTCAATTGCGCCGCAATGATTGAGCATCGCGGCATCTCCCATAACGTCCAAGTCGTGGATTTTTCGAGCGGCGGACTACGGATCGACAGATTGACCGGGCTCGCCGTCGGTGATCGCATTACGATCACGTTCACCCCGGAGTTTTCCATCGAAGGAACGATTGCGTGGCTTGTTTGGCACAAGGCGGGCGTCCGACTTGCGCAGCCATTCAGCGAGGAAGATCCGGTTTATCAGTATCTTGTCGGCCTGGCCGCCACCGTCGAGCACACACATGTGCGCGCGATCGCAGCTCTCGCTCAGCAGGAAGCAATAAAATCACAACAAACCGACATCGTTTGATCCATTCCCTGCCGTGATCGTGAGCCGCGCGGATGATTGGATACATCGCGGTAGAGCGACGCTAGCGTGCCTTGAAACCGGCGCTCTTTTTGATAGGTCTGCCCGACGATCGTATTCGCCGTCAGCAATAGACCTTTGGAAGGCACCGAGTTTGGAAGCCCTCAATTTCAAAACGGACATGTCGTTCGTTTACGGCGAGCCTTCTCCTATGGGACCAGGCATCGTTCGCATCGTCGCGCCGAATCCCAGTCCGCTGACGTTCAAAGGTACGAACACCTACCTTGTCGGCTCGACGGCGCTCGCGGTCATCGATCCGGGTCCCAACGATCCGGTGCACCGCAACGCCATTCTGAAAGCCGCGGGCGGACGCCCCATCACCCACATCGTCTCGACCCATGCGCATCGCGATCATGTCGACGGTATAGCCGAGCTCAAAGCCGCCACAGGAGCCCTCGTCGCAGCTTTCCCGCGCGATCCCGAGGCGGGACGTATCGCGCTGAAGGATAGTCCCTCGGGCAAACTTTTCATCGACTATGACTTCCAGCCTGAAGTGCCATTGCGCGGCGGCGACACGCTCGAAGGTGCCGATTGGGCATTGACCGCAATTCACACGCCCGGCCATGCGCCCGATCATCTCTGCTTGGCTCTTGAGGGCCGGCCGGTTGTCTTTTCCGGCGATCATGTGATGGCGTGGAACACGACCGTCGTGGCCCCACCCGAAGGCAGGATGGCCGATTACGTCGCCTCGCTCGAAATTTTGCTCGATCGCCAGGATAGCGCTTTCCTGCCCGGCCACGGCGGCCGCATCGAAGATCCTCAGCGCACCGTGAAAGCATACTTGCTGCATCGGCGCTGGCGGGAAAAATCCGTGCTCGACGCGCTGACGGCAGGCTTCACGACTATTCGGCGAATTGTCCCCGAGATCTACCAGGGCCTAGCGCCGCAGATGCTCCCGGCCGCGATCCTTTCGGTCCAGGCGCACGTCGAATATCTCATCGAGAAAGGGTTGGTCGCTTCCGACCTGCCTTTGACGCCGGACCGGGTCCTTTCCGCGCTTTAGGCTTTACCTTCGCGGCCTTGACGGCACCATTGTCGGCATCGGGAACGGAGGCTTCGAAGCGAGCCGTGATTTGTTTCAATATCCCGCGCACGCGTTCGGCGTTGCGGCCGAAATCAACCGGCCCGTAACGCGACGCCGACCGCACGTCGATGCGCGACGACGACTGGTCTATCGCGAGGACGCGAATGACGACGTCGTCGACCAGCCCCAAAATGAGCGTGTGATCAGAGAACTCGATGAAACCCGGCGTCTCTTCATCGGCTTCCGGCGGCAGTTCGAGCGTCGTTTTGTATTTGAGCTTCGAAAGCGCCTGCAGCACCAGTTCGTACGCATCGTCGGCGGGGCGCGGAAGCACGAGGCTTTTCAGATCCGGATATGCGACGCGCTGGATCTCGGCGAAACGCTGGCCCGGATACTCGACGGAATTCGCCGCTGCCGCCCGCTCATCCTTGGCCTCCGTGAATTCCGGCGGTTCGACAACGTCGGTCGAGACGTCGTTGATGTGCGGAAAGCTCAGGCTCACCACCCACGCGCCGGCTGGGACCGCCAGAAGACCCAGCGCCACGACCGACCCGCACAGCACGCGGGCCGCGCCCCGACGCCCTGTCACCCAAATATCGAGACCTGCAACAACCGCCATCGCGAGCGCCAGCAGCGCCCCGGCGATCGCCGTCACCGCGAGGGTGATCGCGACCGGAGTCGGCAGGAGCAGCATGCGGTGCAGGACGGCTGTCACGATTGCCGTAAGAGCGGCGAATACCGCCAGACGGCTCGTCCACATCGCGACGAACGACGGCGGCTGCCCTCCGGCGTAATAGATGCGGGTCGATCTGCGCCGTCCGCTGAGCCGCTTCGACGTCCGGCGACCGATGCTGTTCATCACCATATTTGACGCCATCCGCATTCGCGCCGCGCATCGGCAAGCTCAGATTTCTGGAGCCAGCCCCTTTGAAGCCAAATCGTTTGCGTCATAAGTGGCGCCTTTTTGAGATGCTCCGGCTGCAGGCACATAGTCCCCATACACCCCGTCTCGAAAGGCGGCAAAACTCACGGATAGAGCCGCGTTTTGTGCCAGGAATCGTGTGGCGCGTCGCGCCGAAAAACAATTCTGTCGTGCAGACGGAACGGCCGGTCCGCCCAAAATTCAATTTCCGTCGGAACGACGCGGAAGCCCGACCAATACGCCGGACGTGGAATCGGCCCGTCGAAGAACTTCTTCTCGTAATGCTGGATCTTGGCCTCGAGCACATCGCGCGAGGAAAGCGGCCGCGACTGCTGCGAAGCCCAGGCGCCAATGCGGCTCAGCGGCGCCCGAGACGCGAAGTAGGCGTCCGCTTCCTGATGCGAGGCAAGCGAGACGGCCCCGCGAATACGCACTTGCCGGTTGAGCGACTTCCAATGGAACAGGAGGGCCGCTTTCGGATTGGCGAGAAGCTCACGGCCCTTGGCGCTTTCGAAGTTCGTATAAAAAACGAATCCGCGCTCGGCGCTCTCGGCCTCGTCGACACCCTTGAGCAGCACCATCCGCACGTTGGGCAAGCCCGCTCCGTCGACCGTCGCCAGCGCCATGGCGTTGGGATCATTCGGCTCCGATCGTTGCGCCTCCGCCATCCATGTTTGAAACAGCGCAAACGGATCGTCCTCGGCGCCAAAGTCCTGCGCGCCTCCTACATCCGACGTGTTCGACATATCACTCATGTTGCATACTCAATGATTTATTTTAAGGGGCCTGCTCATACCGGCACGAGACACGCCGACCCTCATCTTCAATCCATTTTAACCATACCGCACCAGACTCGTCTCATCGCTTGTATGGCGGTCAGAGTTTACACGTCGCGTAGAAAGTAGCGTCATGTCCGACAATGCGTCCCTTTTTCCACTCGCCGCGACCGGCATAACGGCGTTTGCGCTCGTCGCGGCGCTCTTCGTGTCGAGCAATTTCGCGCACGCGGGCCAGCCCATCGCATCCGGACAGTCCATCGCGTCCGAACGTCCAGCTGGTTGTCTCTGCCCCAAAGGCACCGCGGACAACACAAAGCTGAAACTTACCGACCAACCTGCGCTCAACGAAAGCGACGAGATCGCTGCGCTTGAAAGCGTGCAACGTGCGCTGACCGAAGTCGCCGACGGATCGACCTACATCTGGCACCGCAACCACGGCCGCCTGTCCGGGCTCATCAAACCGGTAGAGTCGTTCAAGGATACGAACGGGGCCGTCTGCCGTCACGCTGTCGTCGTGCTGAGCGGTCAGGAGGTCACCAAGCGCACAGAGATCGTCGCGTGCCGTTTGCCGACCGGCATCTGGCAACTCGAGAGTTGATTGCCTGACTATTTATTTTCGATCCACACGAACGAAGAAAGGCGGCCAGCCCGGCCGCCTTTCTTTTTGCACGTTAGAATCTCACGACGCGCATGAGGATGAAGCGCTTCGCCCGGTTGTCGAATGCATACTCAAAGAAGGTGGCCAGCCATCGCCACGCGCTGTCGCTCTACTTTTGCTTTTATAACTGGACGCGCATCCACAAGACGCTTCGCGTGACACCAGCTATGGCGTCGGGACTGACCGATCACCTCTGGACGATGGAAGAGCTTAATGGACGAAGCTGCACCCAAACCGGGACGGCCTAAAACGTATAACGTATTGCTGCTTGAGCTTGCCTGCATTGCGGGCTTCTTCAAGGCTTTAGATACTTTCCGCGTGACATTGCGTGCTATCCATTCGGGGATCTCGAACTTCCTCAAACCATAGACCTATTCGGCTAGGTTCTTGGTTAGATGGGAAAACGACCCTAACGCTCAAGTTTGTGGCTTCTTTTACCTCGAAGATGCGCGGTGTTACCCCAACGGGGGTACACACAATGTCCGCCGTTTCAAAGCCGTCTGTGAAGGAAATCGTGTAGTCATTTGCCCCATTTTCAGTGACGCTTGAGACATTGAACCCGTCCTTTATCTCCACCACGCCATCCGTCTTAATCTGAACAAATGCACTTTGGTCAACAGTGCGCGAGGGACGATATCCAAGCCGCTGCATCGTTCGCATTTGCACGTTAACCGGAAATTGCGGCCTGGCATCTGCGGCTGATGCCAACAGCTTGGATATCGCGTCCTCCAAGTCTGTCTCATAAATTTCTAAGTTCTCAATACGCGTCTTCTGATAGCGATGTTCAAGCTGCGCTACCCCGTTCTTGACCGACATGCTGTATCGATGCCGCAAGTTTCTCCAGGTAAATTCCATCGGAGTTTGGGCTGGCGGTTGCACTCCAAAAAATACTGGAACCCGCTCCCAGAGGGCATGGCAGTACCACTCAAGGACGTCATCCTCTGCA
>JAICLG010000067.1 GCA_025927515.1 Hyphomicrobium sp. | reverse complement strand
GTCGTAGAGCCCGTATTGGCGGCGTGAAAGACGCCGAAGCAATCGGAATCGGGCGAGTCGGACAGCCTCTGCGCAATGCATAAGACGACGTCAGCAAGATCAAGCGCATATGTCGGAGTGCCGTATTGATCGCTTACGATCTGAAGCTCTTCCCTTTCGCTCAACAGGCGCAAGATCGTCCTGACGAAATTCGATCCAAACGGGCTAAAGACCCAAGCAGTTCGCAATATAACGTGTCGCGGATTCGCTGCGGCCACGAGGTGTTCGCCCAGAGCCTTTGTCTGGCCGTAGATTCCGAGCGGCGCGATCGGATCGGTCTCGACGTAGGGCGTCGTCTTGAGGCCATCGAAGACATAATCCGTGGAGAAATGGATGATTGCTGCGCCTGCGGCCGTAGCGGCCTTCGCGACGGCTTCGGCGCCTATTGCATTGACGGCCTTTGCAACATCCGGCTCGTCTTCGGCTTTGTCGACGGCAGTATAGGCGGCGGCGTTGACGACGATCGTCGGCTCGAATTTCGCGATTGCATCGATGATGGAACTGGGTTCAAGCAAATCTACAGCAGGCCGTCCCAGCTGCATGACATGGCAGGAGGTCGTTCGGAAGATTTCCAGCAACGATGTGCTGACTTGGCCCTTCCCACCGATAATCAGAACACGCTGGCCAGACCTCAAATGGCGGACTCCGCGAGCGGCTTTTCCTCGCCGAGTTCACTCTGAAGAAGCCCAAGCCTCGATCCCGAGTAGACGCCGTCTCGCAATGGGCGCCACCACCACTCATTGTCGAGATACCACGCTACCGTAGCGGCAATTCCGGTGCCGAAGGTTTGCGCAGCCCTCCAGCCAAGCTCCGTTTCGATTTTCGAGGGGTCAATGGCATAACGCCGATCGTGGCCCGGGCGGTCGGTGACATACGTTATCAAATCGCGTCGCGATCCGCCGGTCGGACGGAGAGTATCGAGCACATCGCAAATCTCTTCGACCACTGCGATGTTTTCCATCGGCGCTCGCCCGCCGATATTGTACGTCTCGCCCACGCGACCCTTCTCTACGACAAGCGTCAGGGCGCGCACGTGGTCGTCGACGTAGAGCCAGTCTCGCACTTGCCGGCCGTCACCGTAGACGGGCAACGGCTTGCCTTCGAGAGCGTTCAACAGAACCAGCGGAATGAGCTTCTCGGGAAAATGATACGGACCATAATTGTTGGAGCAATTCGTGATCAGCGTCGGCAAGCCGTACGTTTCATACCAAGCGCTTACGAGGTGGTCTGACGAGGCCTTGCTCGCGGAGTAAGGCGAGCGCGGATCGTAGGCCGTTTCCTCGACGAAGAAATCGCCTTCAGACAACGTGCCGTAGACCTCATCTGTCGAGACGTGCAGGAATCTGAATCGGGCTTGGGCTTCACCGTTGAGGGCACTCCAATAATGCCTGGTGGCTTCGAGAAGCGTATAGGTTCCAACAACGTTTGTTTTGATAAACGCCGCCGACGCCGTGATCGAACGATCGACATGGCTTTCCGCGGCGAGATGCATGACGGCGTCGGGCTGAAACTTTGAAAGTGCGCTGCTCATCGCTTGGGCATCGCACACATCCGCGCGCATGAACTGATAGTTCGGATGATTGGCAACGGCGGCAACAGAATGCGGGTTGGCCGCGTAGGTCATCTTGTCGATGTTCAACACGTGCCAGCCGCGATCGCGAACAAGGTGGCGGACGAGGGCAGAACCTATGAAGCCCAGGCCTCCCGTGACAGCAACTCTCATGATGCCCCCCGGCACGATTGCGAACGATCAGATACTCAAAAATGCCTTTGCATGTCTTTGAATAGCGGCAGCTTTGCGTCCTTTTCGGATACGGTAGCTTGCTGCGGTTCGACCGGCCACGAAATATTCAGACCGGGATCGGACCACAGCACCCCCTGCTCGGTTTGCGGATCATAAAAGTCCGAGACCTTATAGACGACCTCGGTATCATTTTCCAACGTGCAGAACCCGTGTGCAAAGCCGGCAGGAATGAAGATCTGCTCTCCATTCTCGGCGGAAAGCTCTCGGCAAATGTGCTTGCCGAAAGATGCCGACGACGGTCGCAGATCAAGGGCAACGTCTAGAATTCGTCCGCGGCTGACCCGAACGAGCTTGGCCTGCTGGCGCGGCGGAATTTGATAATGCAACCCGCGCACCGTCCCTTTTTTACGCGAGAGCGAGAAATTATCTTGCACGAAACGAGCAGGCGCACCTGCGTCCGCCAGCAATTTCTCGTTGTAAAGCTCGGTAAAATATCCGCGCGAATCCTCGAAACGCTTCGGAATGATCAACAGAAGTCCGGGTATATCTAATTGCGTTATTTTCACCGCTGCACTCACGATGGGTCCATGCTAGGCACGATGCACTCGCTCGGCTTGATAATGCCAGATGCCTTATGTCCTAGCAGGCAATTTTCCTCAAGCTAAAGAGATGAGAAAAGCGTGCGCTGGGCCGCCACACAGCTATTCACCAAGTTGGCGTCTTCTTTCGCCGATAATTTCGCATGCCAAAACCGTCGCGCGCCTCGACGGGTCCTCGCAAATTCCTGCGCGATTGCGTCTGGAACCCCGTTTTCGCTTTGCGAGGACACCCATTTGTCGACGTTTCGGCATAGCCAATTTCCAAGCTTTTTGTCGATTTGCCGATTGCGGTACGACCGGTGATCGGTGGCTATGTAGGAGACCCCGATTCTCGCGCTGAGACGGTAAAGGTATTCGTCGACGCTCGCATGGTGAGTGTTGATGAGGGTGATGCCGAATTCACGTATAAAATCGTTCAAGCCACTCCTGATGACGTGAGCGTTCCTGAAGATCGGAATTTCCTTCGCGAGTAGGGATTGAAACTCTTCCGGTACTGTCTCGGAGCCAATGACAAGCAGCGAGACATCATGGCCTTGACGCAAAAGTTCTTTGGCAAAAAGAAACGGAAACGGACCCCCATTGTCCCGGCTAGCCGGATCGATCGCAAGTAGAATGTGCTGAACGACGCGCGGCTCAGCGGCAATTGCGGGAAGCGAAAGGCGACTTGCAAACTCCGCCGCATGCCGCTTGCCCAATGTTGACTTGCACTGATGCCAAGTTTTGCGGAGCATTTCGCTCAGTGTTTTGATCTTGACGCCATAGTGGCGCCGCAACGCATAAGCGATGCGGACGTGCTCATCGTAGAATGCGGTTGTTCTAAAACTCGCCACCGAACTGTTGGCGCCGTGAATGCGAAAGTACGATCGAGCCCGTGGTTCGTATGCGATCTGACCGCCTCGAGCCAAGCGACTGTACAACAGCCAGTCCCCGCAGATCTTGTACGTTTTGAGTTCTGCTATGAGGCCTTCATCGATTGTTTGGCGGCGAAAAACACAACCGCCAACATTCCGGATGACGCAACGCAGGCCGAACGGCCCATTGAACCACGAAGATGCGCTCGCGAGGCGGGCGCTGTCGGAAAATTGCTCAAGGCCAATGCGGTCGTTCGCGTCGTGGCGAGGGGCGCCGGCCTCGTCGATGAAGTCGATGCGGCCAAATGCGAGCATGACGCTCGGGTCTTGGAAGTGGGGGATCAAAGTCTGTAAAAAATTTTCGTCACAAGAATCGTCGCTCTCGCATATCCAAATGAGATCCCCTGAAGCAAGCGCCAGACCTTTTTCCCACTGAGAAAAAATGGAGCCAGAGTTGATATCATTACGCAGCAACCGCACAGGCCGGTTTGCGTCTCTTGTAATCTCTTCGATGAGCTCCAAACTGCCGTCGCTAGATGCGTCATCGAGTATGATTATTTCGTCGACGGGCCGCGTCTGCTCCAAAATCGAACGCAAGCGTTCGCGCAGAAAACGAGCATGATTGAAGTTGGGAACGATAACCGTAATCGCCGGAGGGCGGACAACTGACGGGGCGCCCCACGCAAACGGGAGTTCCTCATGTGACAGGAATCCCCTGATCTCTAAACGCTCGGTAAGCTGATTTCTTAGGACTCTTCTTTTCTTCCGACTACGCGGATGCCGTATGTAGGCGATAACTTTTGTAAGCGTGTGAGACACACGAAGGTTCGACAGCATCCCCGTTATCCGCGGCCGATACTCAAGCATCATTCATGCGCTCAGCCAGCGTAAGAAAGAATGCCGCATGATTTGAAGCGTTCTTGTTTCTTTTGATAGATTTCATGCTTCGTCACAATGTCGCCCGGGCCCGATTGGTGAGGTGCTGCCGTTGGGCAAAATCCCACAGTTTCTTAGCGCCCTCTACCAATGAAAGCTCGGCTCTCCAACCTGCTGCCAGCGCAAATTTTGTCGTATCCAAAATGATGTTGGGAACATCGATTGCTCTGGAAGGCTCATAGCTAACGTCTAGAGCTCTCCCCTTGAACTTCGCAATGATCTCGATGAGATCATTCAACGAATGACCCTGGCCGCTGCCAATATTATATGCACCGGATGGTATCGCCACGGCAGACATAACGGCGTTGGCCAAGTCCGACGCGTCAATATAGTCGCGGACGATAGATCCATCGCCCCAAATATGAATTTTCTCGCCCCTGAGTGCTCGCAAAGTGAAATTCGCGAGCGCGCCGACGGGCGTGCCCATAAGCTGCTCCGCTCCGTATGGATTCGCGACGCGCAAGATCACGGCTCGTGCAATCGAATTGCGGCCATACAAGTTTACATATTTTTCTATCGATAACTTTGTGATGCCGTACGAGCTTATTGGATCCGTTGGATGATCTTCGGAAACGGGAAGGAGCTTTGGGATGCCGTAAACAGTGCCTCCGCTCGAGATGAATAAAAACGTCTCTATGTTTCTGGCGGCGGCGATTTCAAGGAGCCGAAGGGCAATCGAACAATTCGAATTATGATCGTACGCCATATCGTACATCGATGTCGACGGAATGGTCGTCGTGGCGGAGTGGATAATGATTTGGACGTCGTCAAAAACGCCGAGGTCCGGCTTGGCGCCTAGCAAGTCTATCTGAAAATATTTTGAATCGCCGATGGGATGAAGCGGTTGCAGACTGCGGCCCGCGACCCGGACTTTAAAGCCTGCCGAGGAGAATTTCCGGGCAATATTGGAACCAATAAATCCGCCGCCTCCAACGACGAGGACCGTTTTGCCGTTTGCGGAGCGGGGCATATCAAGCAGACCCGGAAGACAACGCGCTAACGCGAAGCACGGTCTTCAAAGAGTACAAAGCAACTTCGATTAGAGGCCCAACATCCCCAAAAGTAAAATATGAAATCGAAAACGTGACGGCGTGAAAATTGTTCACTTGCACAACACAAGCTGGATTTCTTCGGTGGTCAACGCTTCAAGTGTGAATGTTCGCGTAAGGCGTTGGCATGGTATTAGCTGTGTAGTTCTCCGCAGTTCAGTGTGGACTTTGAATTGGGCAGCTATAGCCGCTGCAACGATATCGTCCGCAGTTGCGCGGTTTAGAGTTTCGTACTGGTGCCATTCGCGGGCCCGTGTTTCAGAGTTTGCGGCTGGCGAAGCTTCTACAATCGCCTTCAACGCATCATGTTGAACAAGTAAATGAACCCATGGCGTTCCGTCGTAGCGATAAAGATGAGAGCCCTGAGGCGAATAGTAGAGAGGTTTTATCTGAAGGAAGAATACGCCATTGGCGTTTAAGCGCTCGTACACAAGCTTCATGTGCGTAGTTAAATCAGTGAAATTAATATGCTCGAACACCGACCAAGCATAGGCAAGATCGATGTTTCGGATGTGCGGCGGAAGCGAACCCGCCGTCATGAGATTGATCTCAAGATTCGCAGGAACTGCCAGATCCAGCTGACGACCAAATAGCTGCGCTATATAATTGTTACTTGGTGTGACGACATCTGCTCCATATACTTGAGACTGTGAATGGCGTATCGCGAATGATGCGGCCGCAATTCCTTGCCCACAGCCGAAGTCAAGAATGCGACAGCTCTGCCAATTGGCTAAATTGCCAACAGAATTTCTGATCGTCTTGTATTCATGAATCAACCGTGCCCGAACGCCGGCATCACTTACCTGGATGAATTTATCTTCGACTGTCTGCAAGACGAATGGATCCCCGGATTTAATTTGGTTTATAGATACGGCGGGCTGTGGCGGCATTCTTCGCCTACTTGACGAGGGATCATTTACTCAGTCGTCCAATAGAATAATTTCTCATAGCGGTTAAGCGCCTGGCGAAATAGCAGGAGGCCTGTCACAACACTCTTCCAAATTACCTCCAGAGACGTGTTCAGCTGCGTTCCGCAACGATCAAGGGTGTCGGATCATATGGGATGATCGAACTCCTGAATGTATAGCGATCTACGATCCGCAATCCCAGATCCTTGACCGTACGTTCTAAGAAGTCACGGCTTTGCAATCTGTGCGGACGCGCGTCCTGTACCAATACCAGACCTTCCTCGCTCAGTGTTTTATCTATCGCAAGCTTCAATTCCGGAACTAATGGCTTTTCGCGTTGAAGGCGTAAGCATATGACGGAAAAGATCTCCGACTTTTGCGGAAAGAACTCAACCTCATCGACATCAAAAGATCGAATGATGACACCGGAAAAACATTTATTCCAAAGCGCTGAGAAACCTTTTGGATCGCCGATCATCAGTGCAGGCAAGCGCCTGTTTAAGAGGTTTGACGCGGCCAAGTAGCGCCAAAGAGTACGGTCGAGGGACGACGATCCGCATTCTGTACAAATTCCATCTTTGAAGACGTTCAATTTTCGCACTCGGCGCGTATCACACAGATTGCATCGGTTCGACGTCGAAGCAACACACTCCTCAAGTACATCGAGATCCGCCAGCGTTCCCGGATGAAACGCTTTTACGTGCTCATCTATGCGAGACCAAGCGTCAGGCCGCGTTTTGTTGTAAAGTGAAAGCACTGAAGGAATTTCCCCCAGAGCGTAACCGCAGCTTTCCGCATAGAAGCTCATCTCGACATCGGTGTAGTTATGAGGAACGTCCGTGCTGAAGCCGCCGATAGCTTCAAACATTGCTCGTCGCATCACGAATAGACCACCCTGCACGTGGTTAAATCGGCGACGAGGATTTTGGATGGCGAATGGCTTGTTTCGGAAATCCGAAAATAGGGGAATGTTCAAATAGTCTTTTCCCATGAAATACGATGGCGAGTATGCCAGAGTTCCGGCCATCCCGACCTCGGGATTTTGATCCATGTACCGGGCAAAATCCGAGTCCCATCCCTCCGATAAAATAAAGCCTTCTTTGGCACACAAGTAGACGATGTATTTGCCTGTACCCCGCCGTGCGGCCTCATTGAAGCCCGGCCCCACCATTGTATTGCGAGCATTGAAAACGATCGTGACATTGTCGCGAGTGCGATGAAATTTCGTAAGCCAGTTTCGCGTTTCAGCTTGGCTCGCGTTGTCACAAATAATGAGATGAAACGGCAACCGCGTAAATCTGTAGAGCCGATCGATAACCTCGCGCAGCTCAGGAAGATTGTTCCAGCTGACGATGACAACATCAATGACCGCATTGCGCCAAATATCGACAAGGTTGGAAACCGTGGTTCTCACATCATATTGCTTTTTTACGACCTCTCGCGCGGATTCGATCATACTGGCGACGTCTACCGCCGGCATCGCGTAGAATTCATTGACGGCTTTAGCGATTTCTGTTGGGCCGTCACCCGAGAGAATGCCGGTGATCCTATGTTTAACGAGATCGCCGATCCCCGAGGTTGACGTTGCGATTACCGGAACGCCCGTCGCCATCGCTTCCATTAAAACGGTTGGGATGCCATCCATGTCGCCGTCCGGAGCCCGGACGGAGGGGCACATAAATGCATCGTACGTCTTGAGCACGTCTATCAACTGCTGCCGTCCGGATACGGCGCCTTCGAAGCTGACATTCGTTAAGTTGAGTTCAAGAACCAGATCGCGCAAAAGTTTCTCATCGGGCCCATAGCCGTATAGGCTCAGATGAATTCCGTCTTTCTCAAAAGTTTGTGCTGCCCGAATTAGCCCGTCGAGCCCCTTCTTTGCCGTGAACCTGTGAATTGCGCAAATGCGCTTTGTCGTACGATGCGGGTTGACGTCGCCATCGTAGAGTCGCGTGTCAATTCCGTTTGGAATTACAATTATTTTTTCCGGAAGGACCCCACGCTTCTTGAGGTAGTCGCGATGAAAGGCGGAAGGTACGCAGACCCGCTTGCACATCAAAGATCTGCTGATGTCTCCTATCCGATTGCGCTTATCGTTCTCGTAGCGAAAAATATCTTGGCTATGAGCAATGAAAGTAAACGGAACGCCGCTTTTTTCGCAAGCCGGCCAAACCATCTCGGTGACAGTGGGGTACGTAAAATGCGCATGTACGATCTCACGCTCAGTCGCCGTCAGTTTTTTTGCCAAGTCAGACGGGTCTTCCACCGTTTCCCAGTGGATCGGGAAATCAGGTTTGAAATCGGGGTGAGGGGAGTGGCGGCAATAAACGCGGACATCATGTCCTGACTGTTTCAGAAAGCGCAACTCGTTCAAAACGAATGTTTCTGACGGAACCGGGAAGTGCCACAAAAAATAGGCGATCTTCAGAGGTTTTGAATGATCAATAAGTTGAGCGACATTCGTCCGCGGGCGCAAGACCTGGTCAATCTTCTCTCCAACAGGGGCCGAGCAATTAGGCTCCGAAGCTGAGATCGGAGAAAGCGGCTTAGCCGCCTTGCGGAGTTCGATCTGGCGATAAAAACGATCCAGCCGCTCATTGAAGTGAGTCGGAGAAAACAGCTCATTGGCACGTTCGTGCCCGGCTCTTCCCAATCGTTGACGAAGGTGAGGGCTTTTGGACAGCCGCAAGATCGCTTCGGCGGCGGATTTGACGTCGCCTTTATCGACGATGAAACCAGTCTCGCCATTGCAGACGATTTCGGTTATTGCGCCATGCCCATACGCAATGACTGGCCGACGCGCTGCCATAGCCTCAAGTATTGTACGTCCGAAGGACTCGGCAAAATGCGATAAACTGACAACCACATCCAGGACGCGAAATAAGTCCTTGGGCTGCTGCCAGTAACCTGAATAAATGACGTTGCGTGGTAATTTGCCCGCGTCTAGCCACGTCTCCTTCATGTAACTCGATGGCGGACCTGCCAAGACAAACTCTATCGGATGGTCTTGGAGCATCTGCGCAATTGTTATGAAATCCTCGACGCCCTTCTTTTTTATCAGGCTACCTACGAGGCCAACTCGGCAGATCGGACCATTGCCGGACGCGGCGACGTCGAAGAGATCGGCGTCGACCGTGTTCCAGATAATGCCGGTTTTGTCGTTTGGATAGTTGAGCGCGGTAGCGGCGGAATTTGCGATGATATAATCGCTTCGCTCAGCGATGTCAGATACGATTTCTTCAGGGGATAGTCCGATATATTCGCATATCCAAGGATCGTGCTCGACGAGTTCTCGGACATGCGTGACGCAAATGGCACCGGCGCGACGCGCTGCGATGCTTGCGTCGCGCAGCATGATTGTGTTGCAGTGGACGACAGAACTGGCACTATCGGAAATGATCGAAATGAAGGCATTGATAGCATCTTCGTCGGTGCTGGGCCCCCTCCACCATCTATATTCAGTGATATAGAGAGCATTCACATAAGGAGCCAAAGCCTCCAAGTATGCGCGATCGGCCCTTCTGAGGACAACATTTACGTTGTATCCCGCATCCCCAAGCGACTTTGCTAAGTCAATGAAACTTCGTTCGCCGCCGAATAGCTCCGCTCCGCTTTCGTGGGAGACGAGCAGAATTGAAAGCCGATCTACGAATAGGCGCTTTTCGCCATTGTATTTGCTCCAGGGTGAACGGCTTGCGCGGACCTTTGTGTTCAATGTTACAGTTGATGATAAAGCCTTTTGATGGGCCTTATATCGTTTGCGATATTGTAAGCGCCAAGTCCACCATGCAAGCTTGGCAATAACCCGCCAGAGCCTCGGAGCTTCGCCCGAATCTCTTATGGTCTGGCGTAGTTCTGCTGTGGAATCCCATGACGAGAACGTACCGGCACTGAAGCTGAGCGAATTTTCCTCTGCGGCTCCGCTTGCCGATCGCAAAATGCTTTGGGATTTGGCGAGCCCCGCAGCGCCGCGTTGGCGGAGCAGTTCGGAAATGGTCTCGTCAAGCAGAATCGTCTGCGATCTGGATGGTGTGGTGTTCTGATTATCGAGATATGCGCCGGCCGAATCTTCAGACATTGAGGCGGTGTCGGCATGAATTTCGTTTCGTCTTTGAGAACTCACTGCGACCCCTTGCTTCCTCATTCAGTCTTAGAAGGCTAACCGTCGCTCTCCACGGAACCGAGCTTGCTCTCGAGCGATTGACTATCTGACCTGTGGTCACGTCAAGTCAGATTTAGATCTCCCCGCGTACCCTCTGGCGGCAGAAAATAGGTCAATCCTTCGATCTGCCGCTCACGCTGCAAACTGGCATAGAGCGATGAAGCGTAGCCTTGAAATTTCTTCGCCGGACCACCCCAAACATCAATGATGCAACAGAACAAAGGGCCCGCCAAGTGGCCTATTGCGGATGTAAGTGACCGGTGTAAATGATGGGCCGGCTTGCGCGGCTAGCTACCGGCAAGTTTGGCGTCTGTTCGGCATTTGGCGGCGTGGATGAGGCGCGTTATGCTCGTCCAGCCGTTTTGCTTGAAAGGTGCGGCGCGCGGGAGACTTCATGGCCAAATTACCCATATCGTGTTTCATTATCTCTCGGAATGAGGCGGACAGGATCGGTCGCAGCATCCGATCGGTTATTGACTGGGTAGATGAGGTCGTCGTCGTCGACAGTAGCAGCAGCAATGCCACAATCGCCGTCTCGCAGAGGGAAGGCGCGCGGGTCATCAGTAATTCCTGGCCCGGCTTCGGCCAGCAGAAGCGTTTTGCCGAAGACCAGTGCCGGAACAACTGGCTTCTCAACATCGACGCTGACGAAGTCGTAACCCACGAATTGCGGCGGAAGATTGAAGATCTGTTCGCAAATGGCACGCCGCCGCTCGCCGGCTACGGAGTACCGATTTGCCTCGTCTATCCAGGTGCAACGGAGCCGCGCAAATGGGCGCGGGATCATTGGTGTGTGCGCCTTTACGATCGCAGCGTCGTGCGGTTCCGCGATTCATCCATTCACGACTCGGTGGTGACCGACGGACATGAAGTTGGAGATATTGCCGCTCCACTGTACCATTTTTCGATCCGCTCCTTCGATGACATGAAGCGTAAGCTGGATAGCCGGATGTGGATCTCCATGCAGCACACCGAGGTGCCCTTGCCACTTCGGCTGACGCCAAGATTGCTGACCGAATTCCCGATGCACTTTTTCAAGTACTACATCGTCCGCCGGCACTTTATGGGTGGCCTCGATGGGTTGCGTTATGCTCAGATACAAAGTTGGTATCGATTTCTAAGAATCTACCGGATGATACGCGCAAACGGACGCTATCAGGATTATTCTCAACCGGCCGATTGCGAGTCGAGGGATTTGCTCAGTTCATGCGATGCGGGGCACCATTAGGCGTAAGAGGTTCCGAGTAGCTTGCCTCGCAAATGCTTGAGGATGGTCTCCTGCTTTTAGCCTCCGTCGACACTCTGGTAGTAGCGCGACGTGCCTCCAGCCAGACCGCACAGACTTCCCCACGCCTTCGTCAGACTCGATCCTCCCTTGAACATGAATTTCTCGCCCGCGAGCTTTTTGGCAGGCCATGTCAAGGCGCCGGCGATCAGCAGTAAAACCCCGATCAATGAACGACGAACGATGGACGGCAGGCGCGTTGCTATTGCGTTCAGGCGTCCGTCTCTCAGGACGCCAAGATGAGCGTTCGCAGCGGCGACCATATACGTCCGCTTTAGAACGCGATCGAGAGACAGGCGAGAGGCCGGGACTTTCTCGATGACGACGGCCTCGGCGACGGTTACGATTCGCGCGCCTTTCGCGTGTGCTCGTCTGAAGAAGTCGACATCATCGGCTCCGAAGGTCAGATGATCGTCGAAACGAAGGCCGAATCCGCTCGCGGTGATCAACTTGGAGTGGAAGATGACGTTGTTGGTGTACGCGTCTCGACGAAGAAAGCCCGTAGGTTTTCCCAAGTCCGATAACGGCTTCCACCAATGCGGTGGTGCGATGTCGGGAACTTGACGTACGGATCCGGTCGCAACATCGGCATTGAATGCTGTGCATGCATCGAAAAGCAGGGTGAGCCAGTTTGGCGGCGCCGTTTCGTCGTCATCAAGCATCGCGATCCAGTCGGCGTTTTCCGCCAGCGCCGCTTCGAGCGACCGGTTGCGCGCGTAGGGAATTCCAATGCGCGGCTCCAGGACGTGAGTGATGGGCACGGACGTCGTCGCTCGGATGCCTTCGATGACATCGTCGGAGCTCGGTTTGACATCGTTCTCAACGACGACAACCGACAGTGTTCCGTGATCGGGGACGGCGAGGTTGACGATGCTTTCCAAAGCGCGGGCGAGCATTGCGGGCCGTTTCGCCGTGCAAATCGCGACCGTGAAGTGTGGCATGGCTAATCACGACGTTAGACAACGGGCAATCGGACTTATGATATCTCAGGTCGTTCGTGCGTACTCTGATGCATCTTCTGCTTGCCGAACGCTATTAGCCGTAAGTGAGGCCCGCAGTCGCCGGCCTGCGGCGAGGCCGGGCAGTTCTACGAGTACGCGGAGCATAAGAGCCGCTGCAAGAGCAACGACCACGATGCCGCTGAGCGTTAGCCAGTATGCGG